>DATMZB010000126.1:0-8331 GCA_035560655.1 Methanotrichaceae archaeon
CTGTAGTGAAGGCGAGCCATGTTACGCCATATCACGGCCAGCTGCTCGTTAAATATGTTTCCACAAACTTCAGGCAGGCAGGCACAGGGATACACATCCCCCGAAGGCGCTATATGCATCCAGTTGCGTCCGGCAAAGCACCCGAAACGGAGAAGAGCGTCAGGCACTGAGAAGATCCTGGGTCCTGGAGACCCCGCCGCGAAGCTGTGCAGCGCAGCATGGTCCTCAGGCCTCAATATCACGTCCTTCTTGCCTGACCACCTCCCAACAGGCACCACCTCAAAGAAGGTCAACTCATGGGCCCTGCACCGCCTGGCCAGGTCATGGAACTCCCCTATCTGGCTGAAGTTGCCGGACCTGAGCACCACATACACGTCCACCATCAGACCTGCAGAGAGGGCGTTTTTCACGCAATTCATTGCGTCCTGAAAGACCCCAAACCTGCCGCGCATGGCATCATGCTCCTCAGGCCTTGCGCTGTCAAGGCTGATGTTGACTGCATACAGGCCCGCATCTTTCAGCTTTGCTGCCAGTGCTTCAGTAAACCCTGCACCAGATGTGAACATAGTGGATATGGCACGGTCGTCCACAGACGCCACTAGATCGGGCAGCTCTCTATAGGTGGTGGGCTCGCCCCCATCGAAGATCACAAGAGTTGTGCCCATGTCCAGGATCTGTGAGATGACATCTTTCACCACATCGGGCTCAAGGCGGAGCTTGTTTCCGCTGTTCGGCAGTGCGCAGTGTATGCACCTGTTTGGGCATTCCTCGGTTATGGATATGGTGACCTGGTCGGGCGTCCTCTTTCCAAGGACTCCCTTGATCCGGCTGTCCACAAGCCTGTCAAAGGCCCTGCTTGGGATTGGCGGTATCCAGGTGGAGATGTAAAGCTTCTCGCCTGCAAAGGCCGGGTACTGGCCGTCTATCATCTCCAGAGAGTCCTTAACCCCGGGCACCGCCCTGAGCAGGCCTCTGGCATCTACAGACACCCTGCCGTCCTCTGCGATGCGTGCCGACGCCCTGAGCAGGGGATGATCATAAAGGGGGTAATTTTTCATCTAGTAGACATCCTTGGGCTCGAAGATCTTCTCACCTACCACGCGGCCATCTATGGTGCGGTAGAAGCAGGACCGATATCCGGTATGGCAGGCCCCGCCCTTCTGCTCGACCATCAGGAGTATTGCATCCATATCGCAGTCTATCCTGATCTCCTTTATAAGCTGAAAGTTGCCCGAGACCTCGCCTTTGAGCCAGAGCTTCTTCCTGGACCTGGACCAGTAATGGGCCTTGCCAGTCTCCCTGGTCCTGGCCAGAGCCTCATCGTTCATGTAGGCGAGCATCAGCACCTCGCCTGTCTTGTAGTCCTGGGCAATGGCCGGCATCAGAAATTCCTGCATGCCGGATAATACGGATATATCCTATAAAGGCATGGTGAAGAGCATGAGCCAGTGCGTCTCCTGCAAGGGCCGGGGGTTCTGCGGAAGGCCGACTTGCCCCATACTCAGGAGGTTGGAGCAGGCGGCCGCGCTTCCCAAAATAGGTAGGTCCATGGAGGGGTTTACTCCTCCCGAGGTCTTCGTGGGCTGGCATGGGTACCCGGCTGTGCGCGCAGGGCCGATGATGCCCGCAGACCAGGAGAGCCATGCCAGGGCCGATCTCATAGGATTGGATGTGGGCGAGATCATAGCTCTAAGGTCTTCCATGGTCAGATCCGAGGCCAGGGTTGATGTGAAGGATGCAAGACATCCCGGAAAGCTCCTTGAGGCTGCCCAGGACATAGCAATGTCCAGCATGCCTGTAGGCGCAGAGGTTTCATTCCTGAAGGAACCAAGCGGCAACCTGAGGTTCGATGGAGTGCTGAGCCCCACAGGGCCTAGCGCGCCTTTAAGCTCTGTGAAGATCACCACCAACCCGGTGGTTCCACGGAAAGTGGATCAGTTCGTGGAGGACAGAATGGTAACCGCCGCAGATGCCGTCTCAGATCTCTTCTCATCCAGCATAGACATAGATCACATATCCAGGCTGCTCTCACTGGGCCTCCTGGGCCAGAAGAGAAAGCTGGTGCCTACCAGGTGGTCCATAACCGCCTCGGATGACATGGCGGGCAAATCTCTGATCCAGTCAGTGCTGGATAAGCCGCTGATAGAAAAGTACCAGCTTTACTCAGGCGAGGTCCTGGGCAACCACTTCGAGGTGCTGCTGATGCCCGAGGTCTATTTCTTTGAGCTAATAGAGATCTGGATGCCAAGGTCGGTATGGTCAGAGGATGGATATATCGGTTCAGACCGGGAAGGGCCCCTTGAGAAGAAAGGGTACAGCCCGCTTGCTGGAGGGTATTACGCTGCCAGGCTGGCAGTGCTTGAGCACCTGGCAAGCATTGGCAGGCAGGCATCAGTACTTGCTGTCAGGGAGATCACTCCGGCTTACTGGGCGCCTCTTGGAGTATGGGTTGTGAGGGAAGCGGCCCGCCAGGCTATGAGCTGCCAGCCAAAGAGATTTGGCACTCTGGCAGAGGCCATGTCCGGGATGGAAGAGAGGGTGAAGACGCCTTCAGGCAGATGGAAGGGCTCATCCAAGCTCATATCCGCGCCTGTCCAGACCAGCCTTCTGAGCTTCCTGCAGTCCTGAACTTACCAAAAAAAGTTTATCTCATCCCCGATAATATTAAAGAGTGACCCAAATGAGAACGGGGAGTGATTCAATTGTTCGACAGAGGAGAAAAGACTAGGCTCAATAAATATCCAACCTATTACGCAGATAGAAGCGATCAGGAGTGGTACAGAAGCGGCCTTGGCAACATGGTCAGGATGTACGGAGACGACCTGCCCAAGGAGTTCGAGCGGTTGGTGAGATCCAATGCCGGGCCATCTGGCGATGTGAGGCAGAGGACGGGACCGTTCATCTACGGCTTTACCTACACATTCAATCCGGCCCAGTCAGAGCCCATCTTCCAGGAGTTTGGAAACGTCAGGCCTTCCTATCGCGGCCTGCGGTGGAACGACGGCAGAATGCCACTTATGGAGATGATAGACAAGGGCGACTTCTACAGCATTAAAGTTGAGCTGCCTGGAGTGAGTAAGGAGAACATAAGGCTGGATGTGGATGAGGAAGCATTCGAGATAAGCACAGATGGCGATCCCAAGTTCCAGTCGCGCAGCTTCTTTGCCATGCCCGTCAACCCGAACACCGCTAAAGCCAACTACCAAAATGGCGTCCTGAATATAACTGTAGAGAAGAGAGAGGACGTAAAGCCCAGGGAGACCACCACCAGCGTCAATATAGAGTGACCTGGTGCAGGGCTGCCGATGTCCGGCAAAAGCCGATGCATATATTGCGACGAGAAACCGCAGATGAGGAGAAATTGAGATGTGGGGAAGAAGAAGGCCATCGATATTTGATATGTTCAACGACCTCTGGGGAGGATCGCCCTTTGAAAGAGAGGGCATGGAAGATGACTGGTTCAGGGAGCCTTTTGAGGACCTGATAAGGAGGCTCGAGGAGGGGGAGCTGTCAGAAGAGGCCTGCGAGGCCCCGGCCGCTGAGGGAGAGGAAGGAGCCACCCGCAGGTACGGCCCGTTCGTATATGGGTTCAGCTACAGCGCAGAGCCTGGAAAGGAGCCCCAGTTCCAGGAGTTCGGAAATATAAAGCCGTCCCGCAGGGGCCTTGAGCCCAGCAGCGGCAGAGAGCCCCTGGTAGACATAATGGATGAGGACGATAAGTACAAGATCTACATTGAGATGCCCGGAGCCGATAAGGAGAACATCAAGCTTGATGCGGCTGAGGACAGGATCAATATAAGCACCACGGATAAAAAGTTCTTCAAGACTGTGGATTTAGACTCGCCCATCAATCCAGACAGCGCCAAGGCATCCTACAAGAACGGGGTCCTGACAGTTGAGGCGGATAAGGCAAGCAAGAGATCAGGAAAAGAGGTTAAAGTAGAATAGATCTGCCGGGACATGGCGGCCAGTGCGCCGCATGCCATTTATTCCTTATTTTGCAGCAGCATTACTCCTTACATTTGGTACCTTCACTCTCAGATAAGCACAGGCCTGAGCCCTCCAATACCTGAGCCTCACAGTGCAGCAACGCAGACTTCAGATCGCCTATCTTCACTGGCTTTGCGATGTAGCCATCCATTCCAGCCTCCAGGCATTTCTCACGATCACCTTCCAGGGCATAGGCAGTGAGAGCCACGATCACGGGCCCTTTTTGCCAGTGCTGCCTGATGGCCCTGGTAGCCTCAAGACCATCCATCTCGGGCATCTGGATGTCCATGAGCACGAGGTCATAATGCTGGCGGGAGAGCGCCTTTATGACCTCCAGGCCGTCAGCTGCCACATCTGCCCTGTACCCCAGCTTCCTGAGCATCTGCAGCATGACCTTTCTGTTGACTGCGTTATCTTCAGCAAGGAGTATCCGTATATTGACACGCACATCGCTCTGCGGGTTTATTGGCACCTCTTTTGGACAGGACAGGCATCTTGAGGACGCCTGAGCAGGCACTGTGAAATGGAACACTGACCCTCTGGATGGCTCACTCTCGACCCAGATCACGCCGCCCATTGCCTGAACAAGGCGCTTGCTAATTGCCAGGCCCAGGCCAGTGCCGCCATACCTGCGGGTGGTGGACATGTCCACCTGGGAAAATGATTGGAAGAGCCTTTCCAGCCTGTCAGGAGGTATGCCTATCCCAGTGTCCCTGACCTCAAAATGGAGCTGGTACCAAGTCTCTTCAGCTGCCTCAGAGGTGACAGAGACCTTGACCCCGCCATTCTCAGTGAACTTGACTGCATTTCCAACAAGATTGATCAGAACCTGGCGCAGCCTTGTGGGGTCTCCCAATATCGCCTCAGGCACAGAGTCATCCATGTAAAAGCCCATGCTCAGATGCTTCTCTGCTGCAGCTGCAGCCAGAAGGTCTATGCTGCCTTCAATACAGCTCCTGATGCTGAAGGGCTGGTTCTCAAGCTCCATCTTGCCGCTCTCGATCTTGGAGAAGTCGAGGATATCGTTTATTACAGAGAGGAGGGCATCGCCGCTGTTCCTTATGGTCTCAATGCACTCATGCTGCTCCGGGCTTAAGTCCGAATCCAGGAGCAGTCCGGTCATGCCTATCACTGCATTCATGGGAGTTCGAATCTCGTGGCTCATATTGGCCAGGAACTCGGACTTGGCACGGATGGCCTCCTCAGCCACCTCCTTGGCCCTCTGCAGCTCCTCTTCCATCAGCTTTCTATCTGTTATGTCCAGTATGACCGAGACCGCACCAGTTATTTGGCCCTCATCATCTTTCACAGGCGCACTTGAAGAGAGGATCGTCCCCCTCCTGCCATCGAACCTCTCTATCTCTATGGCTCTTGCCAGAAATACCTCTCCATACTTAAGCGACCTTCTAAGCGGCCAGTCCTCAAACCTGATGGCCTCTCCAGAATCGGCCCAGCGGGCGCGGTAGGATCTCCAGTCAACTTCCCCGGATGCAACCCTTCCCCAGATCCGGTCAGCCTGCTCGTTTATCTGAACTATCTTGCCATTGACATCGACTATGAACGCTCCGACAGGCAGTGCATCCAGTACCGCCTTGAGCCTGCGGCGCTCATTGTCTGCTTTGACCCTCTCGAGGGCCAGGGCCTCTTCAGCTCGCTTCCTCTCCGTGATATCCCTTGTGACGCCGACCAGGAAGAGGTTTCCGGCATCGTCAGTGTAAGGGGTCTTCTTTACAAGGACTGTGCGGGTCACCCCATGAGCATAGGTATTGGTCTCCTCGTTTACGTTCTCTGATCCGCTCCTGAAGACCTCTTCATCCTTCTGCCATGAGATATCGGCATCCTCCCTGGGGAAGAGATCATGGGAAGTCTGGCCGAGGAGCTCGGCCCTGGAGCGGTCGAATAGCCTGCAGGCTGCGTCATTGACAAGGACCAATCTATGCTGCCTGTCCTTGACGAAGAGGGGGTCCCCAATGGAGTTGATTATCTTATTTAAGAAGCTCTCCGATTTTCTGAGCGCCTCATTGGCCTTTGCCAGGTCAGCGGTGCGCACCTCCACTATCTTCTCCAAATCATCCTTTGCCTTCCTGAGAGCCTGGTCGGCAAGCTTTCTATCGGTGATATCCCTGGAGATCCCCACCAGGAATTCATTCCCTATATTATCCCTGTACGGAGTCTTCCTGGTGAGGAAGGTGTGTATTTTGCCCAGGGCATCAGTTACGACCTCTTCACTTATGTTCTCATTTCCATTATGGAAGACGTCCTCATCATTTTCAAGGAATACATCTGCCTGCTCTCCTGGGAAGAGGTCGTGACTGGTCTTGCCCATCATCTCCTCGCGCCTCTGCCCTGAGAAGGCGCAGTGAGCGTCATTGACCGTGACATACCTGTGCTGCCTGTCCTTGACGAAGAGGGGGTCCCTTATGGAATTGATTATCGTATCCAGATATTCTTTGGACGCTCGCAGGGCGTTCTCCATCTTCTTGCGCTCGGTTATGTCGCGGTTGCTGGCTCGCCTTCCAAAGTAGCTGCCCTTCGAGTCGTATACCGGCTGGCAGTTATGTGAGATCCACCGCTCCTCGCCTGCACGGGTTATTATGCGGAAGTCGATGGACTGAGCAACAGGCCTCGAATCGTGAATGTGCCCTGAAAAGATTTCGCGATCTTCCGGGTGAACGATCTCTTCCAGCAGCCCGGGGTTCTTCAAAAATTCATCACGATTGTATCCACTTATGCGCTCGCATGATGGAGAGATATAAACATAGCTCCCGTCGGGTCCGAGCCAGTACTCCCAGTCATATGTATAGTCCGCCATGATGCGGAACAGGTCTTCGCCCATCGATTGCGCTCCATTTGCCATCCAGGGCTCGGGAGCTGCGGGGAACATAAAGGTTTATTACAAACGGTTGTATATAAATATGATGCACATTTACTGATAAAAATAAATTTAGAAGTTTGGGCCAGGCATGCAGGTCCAGCAGCCTGGCCTTGGCCTAACTATGCCATTGCCTGCATATCCGCAGCTTCAGATGAATGAAGATCAGGTTCATATCACCACCCCACTGAGGGATGCTTACCATCTATTGAACCGATCATTTTCCGAACTTAGCTGCAACCTCCTTCAGGCGCTCAGGTATGGGAATCTTCTGCGGGCACTTCTCCTCACACTCTTTGCACTCCTTGCACTGTGAGGCAAACCCGGATGGACCAAAGAAGCCGCCCATCACCAGGTTGTAGTTTGCTGCTGCGATATCAGTGGCACCATACATCTGGCACTGGTTGTAGGCCTCAAAGCACTCAGGAATGCTGACATTGGAAGGGCATGGCATGCAGTACCTGCATCCTGTGCAGGGGATTGCGATCCTCTTCTGGTACTCGGCCTTGACCTCCTCAAATAGGGATAGCTCTTCAATCGATAGAGATCCGGGGCGTCCACCATCTGCATAGGCCACATTCTCAGCCACCTGCTCAGGAGCTGACATGCCTGACAGGACTACTGTCACCTCGGGATGGTTCCAGACCCAATCAAGAGCCCACTCTGAAGGTGTCTTGTGTACCCTGGCTTTATCCCAGATCTGGCTGATGGAGGGGACGTCTTTTGTGAGCATGCCTCCACGCAGCGGCTCCATGACCACCACTCCCAGGCCGCGCTCTGCAGCATACATCAGGCCCTCAGTGCCTGCCTGGTACAACTCATCCATGAAGTTGTACTGGATCTGGCAGAATGTCCATGGGTAGGCATCCACTACCTCCTTGAACAGCCCGATATCGTCATGGAAGGAGAAACCGGCATAGCGTATCCTTCCATCTGCCAGGGCACTGTCCAGGAACTCGAATAAGCCCAGAGAGACGATGCTCTGCCAGAAGGGCCTCATGATCCCGTGCACCAGGTAGAAGTCTATATGATCTGTCTGGAGGCGCGTGAGCTGCTCATCAAGGTACTTGTCCATGTCCTGCCTGGACTTTATGAACCAGATAGGGAGCTTGGTTGCCAGGAAGACGCGGTCACGATATCCGCCCTGGAGGGCCCGGCCTACAAACGGCTCGCTCTCTCCATTGTGGTAGGGATAGGCGGTATCGACATAGTTCACGCCGTGATCTATGGCGTACCTGAGCATCTCAGTGGCCAGAGGTTCATCGATATGGCCGTCCTTCATCACGGGCAGGCGCATACATCCAAACCCCAGTATAGAGAGATCTGATGGCACATTATTCATCTTTCTGTAAAGCATGGTCTCACCTGGCACCCTGTGCCATGGACTTAATCATGACTTAATGCTAATATACTTCTGCTAGTTATGGAGATCGCTCCTGGTTTGAATATCATGCTCTCCTGAAGAGTAA
>DATMZB010000127.1:0-2343 GCA_035560655.1 Methanotrichaceae archaeon
GTTCTTCTTTGGTCGGCGCTCTTAATCAGTTCCTCGATAGAGTGCCCTATTCCAGGCAAGCCTTAAGATAGTGATTTGAGCTGTAGCCCAGCAATAGAATTCCAATGAAGATAAGGCCAAAATGAAAGAATCTCGGCCTTATTTCAGCCGGTTCAGCACGAATGTACTAATTATCGATGCTTGGATTGTTCATCACCTTTGCAAGCCACTCCATATTCAGCCTGCACCGGCCGCACAATAAGCCAGCAGCTGCCTTGGCCTTGGTCTGCGATCCGCATCTGGCAAACGCCTTTAAAAAGCTCTCCTCAGCCGCATTCCAGTTCTTCTCTATGAGGCAGGCCCTGCCGAAGTAGTAGAAGCTCTCTGCCAGCTTTGAATCGAGCCCGGCCAGATCACATCCAGGACCAGCTATTTCCATCCTTGTCTCCTCAGGAAGGCCTGAGAAGAACTCAGCTGTATGCTTGCTGGCCTTGAACATCGAGAGCCTCATCGTGGAAGTCACCTGGCGATCATGTATCCTGTAGTAGCCCAGGATGTCATCGAGGACTAAAAAATCGCCTTTCAAGCCCAGCTCAAGCCATGTCGGCCTGTCCACATAAGGCACGCATTCAGGCTGCTTGAACCCGCCGATGGCATCCAGTGCGCTTTTGCGACAGACGACAGTGCAGGCCGTTATGGGGTTGTGAAATAGCAGGTTCCTGATCATCTCATGCCCCGAAATCCCGAGGAACGGCTTGATATCATCCGGTCGATAGGATGTGATATTTCCCTTGCTATCAGTCAATGCCCCCGTGCCCCAGCTCAGCACTGCCCTGCTCTCTTCAAGGGCTCTTATCTGATGCTCAAGCTTATAGGCAGGCCAGTAATCATCCCCTTCCAAAATCGCTATATACTTCCCTTTAGAGTGCCTGAGGGCATCGTTGTATATCTCGCCAAGGTGCCAGATGCCCTTGTTCTCCTGCCAGGAGTAATCGATCCTCTCATCATCAAAGCTGGCTATCACATCTACTGTGTCATCTGTCGAGCCGTCATCGATGATGATCTGCTCCCAATGAGGGTAGGTCTGTTCAATGGCGCTCTCTATACACCGAGCTATGTACTTCTCATGGTTGTACGTTGGGGTTATTATCGAGACGAGAGGATGGCTCACCATTGATCTCACCAGGCAGCTGCAAAGTCATATAGGATGCGCTCGATTAAAAATGACCGAGAATTTCTTTTTTGGCAGAGCATTTTATGCTCTTGTATCCTTTATCCATCTATCCTGAGCCACCTTCAATAGAGGATTCTTTCTATTGGCCATCCTCTGCCCAAAGCTGGATAGGAATAAGGAAGAGATCTCCCCAGTCCTGCCCAGCTTTGCCGAGTATATCATGCACCTGCCAATTAAGCGCAGGTACTTCGAGGGCAAAGGAAGGATATATCTAAGAGGATAATACCTCACCGCAAGCATTAGCCAGTTCTTATTGTTGTGATATTTTCTAAGCAGGGCCATCTCCTCGCTGGAAGTCCTCCCTGCAGATATCCCCCTCTTATGGTAGACAACAGACCTGGGCGCCAGAACCGACTTGAAGCCGCCAAGCCTAAGCCTCCAGGAGAGGTCCACGTCCTCGTAAATCAAGAAAAAGCCCTCGTCCAGCAGCCCTACTCTCTTCAAAGCCTCAGACCTGTAGAGCGCTGCAGCGGCGCATGGCCCGAATATCTCAACATCGCCTGGCAGAAGCCCCTCTGTGTAAGCCGACTTGATCCCAATATCCTCTGTCCCAAAGACCTTGGGCTCATGCCCCAGCGAATCCACTGCCATTCCGCCAGGCTTTAAGAGGAGGGACTGGATGCTGCCAACTGTATCATCGCCCACTCCAACCTTCACAAGCTCTCCTAAAAAGTCCGCTTCAACAATAGTATCGCTGTTTAAAAGGAGGACATAGTCAGAGGAGAAATTCCTCAAGGCAAACTCTATCCCGATGTTGTTTCCCTTGGCAAAGCCGTAGTTCTCCCCGCTTTTTATGAGCACCATCTTTTGCCCAGGCCCTCGGATATCAGGCATCTTTGATGTCGTATCGCCTGACGAGAGCTCAAAGAAGCTCACAGGCAGGGTACCTTCATCCTGTGCATTGGAGGCCCGGGCCATATCCTGCATGAACTTCGTCAGCTCCTGCTTTGATTCATCGGTCGATCCGTTATCGACTACGATAATGTCATAGTTTCTGTAATATATCCCGGCCAGCGACCTCAGGCAGTCTTCAGTATCCCGCCAGCCGTTCCAGTTCAGAATGATCACTGATACCCTGGGCGGATCTTCCCTGCTCTCACAACACCGGGGATTCATGCTCTGCCCCATCT
>DATMZB010000128.1:0-8002 GCA_035560655.1 Methanotrichaceae archaeon
ACTGGAGATACGAAAATGAAAATTAACTTAGCCAGATCTATGAGATATCTGATTGTAATCACAGCTGCCCTGGTTGGCATTTCCTGCTGTGCCATGGGGGCTGTGATTGATTTTGAGAATATAACTACTACAGGATTTGGGCAGACAGGACAGGCCGTCCTCACCAACCAGTATGCTGCTCAGGGAGTCTCCTTCAATGGCCCTGTGGTCATAGACTTCTCTCATGGAACGCCCATACCAAACTTCGCATCATCTGGCGTCCAGGCCATAGAGCAGTGCTACTACATGCCTGACTGCTACACACCCATTGCCATGAACTTCACATCAGCCCAGCAGAGGATGAGGGTCTGGTTTGGGTTCAGCGGACCGCTAAATGAGAGCCGCACCGTAGCTCTGCTGGCCTTTGATGCAGATGGGAAGGAGGCAGGCAGGGCGACCAGGGTGATATATCCAAGCAATGCACCTCAGAGGATCAGCATGCCTCTGGAGATACGCTCAGACCGGCCAAATATCATAAGCGCTGAGGTTCTCTTCTGGCCAGCTCAAGGCGCAAACAACCTGTCCATGAGCGGCCTTGCCGTGGATGATGTGGAGTTCGAAGGAATAGCTCCAGCCGCAGCCTGCGGCAGCACCAGAGTGCCCATAGTCACCATAAACTCACCTGAGAGAAAGTCGACTATATCCTCCAATGAGCTGGTCATAAATGGAACCATAGATACTCAATCCCCACTCATAGCCGCAATCTTACAGACTACTGCATCCAATGGAAGCATCAAGACCTATGATCTGCTGAGCAATCGTGCAGTCGCCCCGGCTGGAGGATCGTTCTCAGCCTCTGTTGGAAACTTCCTGTTTAGCGGAGCCAACAACGTGACAGTGATGGCCAGAGACTGCTATGGTCTGGGTTCGTCAAGCATAGATGTAAGCTCAGCTGCTGCAGCCACAAACGCTCCGAGCACGCCATTTGCTGGCATGCCACTGATATATCTGTCCATATTATGTGCCTGGGTATGGATAAACCGCAGAAACTCCAAGTAATGCGGCTTTAAGGCCGCAGATCTCTTTTTCGCTGAACTCCTTGCAGGATGATCTTCAAGATGCCTCACTTATTGCAGATGGCATGATCATCTGCAAAATCGATTTGAATTTGACAAAGTGGTTTTGCCTGTACCGTACATTTAATAAGTTCGAAACGCACTGCATACGGACATATCAACATAGCCAGGAAGATGTGATAATGGATAAGGAGAACTGGGAGAAGATACTGGCCGATATGGAGAAGCTCTGCAGCCTTCATGAGGATGCCATCTGCAACTATGAGAAGTGCAGGGAGTTCGCGAGCCGCATGGCTGATTTCATAACCGGGCTGGAGGATATCAGGTGCTACCAGATATCTGATATGGCCATGGATGCACTAGGCTACTGCAACCCCAAGGTGGCTTCACATTGCGAGACCGCTCACAGCGAGAAAGACCGGCTGGAGTTCATAAGGCAGAGAATAATTAGCAACTTAAAACAATGCAGATAGCCCCATGGGGCTGGAGCAGGCTTTCAGCCGAGAGATGGTCCACGGGCTGCAATTAGATTATATTTTGTAGCATTACCTCCATTGATGTACAATGGCTTATCTCTCTGGCCAGAGCATAATATGCTCGATGCTAAAGAGCATGACAGCCATCAAAGGCGATATAACCCGGATGAATGTGGATGCCATTGTGAACGCCGCCAATAACTCCCTTATGGGCGGCGGCGGTGTAGACGGCGCCATACATGCTGCAGCCGGTCCAGGGCTCCTGGAAGAGTGCAGAGGACTCAAGGGCTGTCCAACCGGAGAGGCCAGGATAACCGGGGGATACAACCTGCAGGCACGCTTCGTCATCCACACGGTGGGTCCTATATGGCGGGGCGGGAGCAATGATGAGGATGAGATGCTCTCTTGCTGTTACAAGTCGTGCTTTGAGCTGGCAGAGAAACATGGAATCAAAGAGATAGCCTTTCCATCGATAAGCACTGGTGCCTATGGTTTTCCTGCGGATAGGGCTTCTAGAATCGCAGTCGAGTCCATCAGGTCGGCTCTTGAGGTTAGCGACTCAATTGAGAAGGTAATAGCGGTCTGCTTCAATGACCGGGTATATGACTGCTATCTGAGGGCTTTGAAGGAGATCTAAGATTTCTCCCGCATTTCTCCCCCTCAGCTCTGCCTAACCTCTTATAGCGACTAAAGCAGGACTCGCATACCTGCATGTGCGTTGAACCTTTCACATTTCCTTCTCAGAGGTGGGTCGGCAGAAGCGTGCTTCATCTTTATTCTTTGATGACCTGGACTTCATAGACCGGATATATTCCAGAATCTCTATCAGGTACGACTCTGGGAAATCCTCAATCTCCTTGACTATCAGCTCTCTGGTCTTCATCTTGACCTCCCCTAATAGACCTTGCTCGATCAAAGATAGATCGTGTTCGCCAAATAGGCGACTTCTATCCTCAGGTCTCTCCCAGGCGGGAGTCCATTTGGTATTAGTTTGGATTCTATTAGTACTTCTCTATATTCAAGCAGGCTTCGAGCAGGCAGAGTTTTAATTTGCGGGAGTTGGGAGAGCATAGCGAGAAGTCCCAATGCATTGGGGGATGAAAGTGGAGCCCTCCCCTCAATTTCGCAGTGTCTACTTGGATGATCGATAATTTCTCTCTTGACGAGAAAGTAGAGGCTGCCAGACAGCTTCAGGAGTATGGAGGGGGCACCCAGAATTAGGCCTTTCACGTCCAATTATGCCTTACGCAGAGATGACCGAGTTGGAACCTCTGCTGCGATAGTCAATAGCCACCGAAAAATCTCACAAAACAGGCGAGGAGTCAGAGGACTATAATCCTCTACAAGGAAGTATCCTCTACAAGGAAGTACGAGCGGGGAGCCCCAGCCTTCAGGCTGTGGGAAGAGCTCATGATGCTCCCATGATTCGCTTCCTGATCAATGGATATAAATAATTCTCGTGAGTATATGTAATCATGATGCCAAATAGAGATCCCAGGCGTGGCCTGTCAGATATAGGGGATAATTTAATTGTGCCAGAGCGGCCCGAGCTTCCTGAGATAAATGTTCCTCAGCCATTAGACAGATCTTTTGGACCCCTGCAAGCGTCGCTTGACAGGATAGAAAGAAAGCTGGATGATGTAAACAACCGCCTGAAGATAATAGAGAGCAAGCTGTAGAACATCACTTTATGAAGCTCCCCAGGGTGTATTGATCCTGCAGCTGGATCTCCTTTGGTTTGTGCTCTATCAAGAGCATATCCATCAGCAAAAAGGCGTTCCTCACTGCTTTTGATCTGGCGTGGTTGTTGAAGTAGACCCTGACCTTCTCTGCCTTTATTTCAGCATACCTGATGCGCGGCACCCATGCTTCCAGCTGCTTTTTATCGTAAAGGTAGTCGTATCTGTTCAGGCGGTAGTCGTCCTCCTTCTCCTCTTTATACCAGATGTCGCGGTTCCTTCCATGGAAGCGGATATAAGAGTGGTCTGCAGTCTCCTCCCTGGTTATGGGGAAGCCGGGGCTGTCGATCATCACATTGGCAACATTCCTGATGCTGAGTGCATCCCGGACATCCGGGTCGAGCTCGGCTCCTGCCCTGTTCAGCCAGGTCCTGTTCCTGAACTCAACTGCATAGTCGTGCTCGTCGCAGGACAGTGAATCTAAAACGCCCTCTAATACAGAGATTGTTTGGTCATCCTTCTTGAAATAAGGAGAGAGCTGTAAGAGCACGCATCCAAGAAGGCCCTCCTCGGCCAGAGGCTTTGCACAGGTCCTCTCGAAGCTGGATGCCATATCTGCTGATTTCTTCACGTCTCCATTCACCATCGATTTGTGAGTCACCATCTGAGGCATCTTGGCTGAGTACTCAAAATTTTGCTTGGCTTTTGCTTTCTTAATCCAGGATCTGACCTGGAAATCTCCAGGAGGACGGTAGAAGGTGCTGTTTATCTCTACTGTGGTGAAGTAGCTGGCGTAATAATCGAACCATTCGCCTTTCTTCTTGGCCAGCTCAAGTGGGTAGAACCTGCCTACCCAGTCGTCATAGGACCAGCCGCTGCAGCCTACCAGTACAGTCATTGCTCTAATAAATCTGGGGTCTCAAAGATATAGGTTGCCAGAAAGAGATCTCGAAGGCTAGCTTTTGTCGCCGTCCTCCTCATCACTGCAAGCGCTGCCAGTCTGGGAGCCCGCTACAGAGAGAGCAGTCTTGCCGATGCCGCCCCTATCAAGCACCGCAGGATTCACCACATTCCTGGGACGGCCTTCTATGAACCCTCTTATGTTCTCCAGGCATATGTAGGTGCACTCATCTATTGATTCCTCAGAGAGGAAGGCTATGTGAGGGGTCAGTATGACGTTGTCCAGCTTGAGAAGAGGGCTATCCATAGGCAAGGGCTCTTTCTCGAATACGTCAAGGCCCGCTCCAGCAATCGTGCCAACACTCAAAGCCTCTACCAGCGCTGCCTCATCCACTATGCTGCCCCTGGCAGTATTGATCAGTATTGCAGTGGGCTTCATCATAGCCAGCTGGTGTGCAGATATCATGTGCTCTGTCTCAGGGCAGAGGGGAACGTGCAACGTTACAACATCGCTCTCTCTGAGCAGCTTTTCCAGGTCCACGAACTTCACACCCAGAGCCTTCTCTTTTTCAGGGCTGGGGTTGGCAGTGAAAGAGAGCACATTCATGTTGAAGCCATGGGCTATCTGGATCACCCTGTTGCCTATGTTGCCAGTGCCCACCACTCCTATGGTCCTGCCCATGAGCTGCTTTCCAATGTAACACCTCCAGTCGAACCTGCCCAGGCGCAGCCTGGAGTCTGCGGTACAGGCCTTTCTTAGCAGGTCCAGGGCCAGGGCGAAGACGAACTCGGCTACAGAGTCAAAGGCATATCCTGGCACGTTTGATACCACCACTCCCGCTTTTGTGGCCGCCAGCAGATCTATGTTGTCGTAGCCAGTCTGCCAGACTGAGATCATCTTCAAATCGGGCGCAGAGTCGAATGCCTTGCCGGGGAATCCATATCTTCCGACTATGACTATATCTGCCTCTTTAATTCTATCAATGAAATCCTCGATGGAGGCGGGCACGTTATCATGGACCACCAGATCGCCCAGCGCCTCGAGCTTGGCGCAGTACTCCAAAGGCAGGTATATCGGATCAGCCACCACTATCTTCATCTGTCCTCCAAATTCTGCTGAGTTAAGATGCGCGAAATTTTAGATACATTCTCAAGCTTGAGCAGGATGTTTTCCGGTCGTTTCATTGATTTTCATTCCAAAGATTCTGCATAATCCATTCCAGGCATTGCACCATCATGCCCCTATGCTGGCCACATTTCCAAGTTCCATCAATCAATTTGCGCAGAGCTTACTGACGCCATCATCGAGCTAAGCATGCCAGCGCAGAAATGAGTTCAGCATATCTAATCTTGTCTTCGATATCATTTCTTTTATTATCTACTGGGCTTTGGATTGTAGATCATTAGGTGCTTCTCTGTATTAATCTCTCTGGAGATATCGAGGCTGCGAATCAGCTTTAATATAGATCTGTGCAGTATATAGGAGGTGCCCTATGAAAATAGAATAGAATCAGGCAACTCAAGGTGATTCAATGAGCGCAGATGATTTCGAAGAGAAGCTGAGAAGTGAGGTGAAATCACATATCCATCCCAGAGAAGGCGCATGCGGCATCTGCCATGCAGTGGCAGAGGAGATCTGCAACCTGGGAGGAAAAGTCGTGGCCTATGAGAGGCCCGGAGGCATTGAGGCCAGGGTCATGGATGATCATGGAAACGTCCTGGGTGAAGGCTTTGGCGTGGTGTGGTCCCCGGCAATCCTTGCAGCGCAGATAGACGCGAAACTGATCCCTGAGGAGATTGCTGAAGGCCTGAATAGGGAGGGCATCAACACCAGAGAGGACATCGACCTGGTGGCAGACCTGTATGGCTACGGCAGGGTCATAACTCCTGCAGCCATGGCTCTTGTGGAGATCAAAAATCTGGGCGGCCGTACCCTCATCAAGAGAAGAGGCCTTGGAGTGGCGGCTACCTTCCTTAATGATAAGTGTGAGGTGATCACAGAGTCGCCACCTGCCTACTGCCCGACCTGTGCAGTGACCATAGGCGCTGCAAGGACTCCATTCCTGGCTGAGAAGATCAAGGCTGCTCTAAAAGATGCTGTAAACACCGGGAAGAAGAAGTATGATTTGGGCATCGAGAATCGGTATGAGGTGAAGGGAGGCCGCGTCAGGGTGACACTGGCCAGGGGCGATGAGATCCTGGCCAAAAGGGTGACCGGCTGCTGCATGGCCTACGGCACTGCCAAAGCCGAGATCGTGGCAGGCCTTGTGCCCAAGGCGAGCGCAGATCTCTTCAAGGCTTACTGTGACCTCTGCCCGTTCAAGCACTGCTGGATGGAAAAGTCCATGGGCGCTACTGGAAACATAATCCTTCACCGCTTGAGCGAGATAGGCACAGAGGTGGAGGTCACAGCTGAAGGCGGCATAGTGGCCAGGATACCCGGTCAGGAGGTAGAGGGCAGGGGGACCCTGTGCTCTCTAAGCGCTCTAACCAACATGCTTCTCAGGGGAGATGCACAGGAGATCCTCAAGCCCTCAGCTGCCAAGAGGTGGGGCGAGAAACCTTAGGCCAGGTGCAAAGGTTGATTAAGGCCTGCCTGATCTGATATCGGCTTTAAAAACGGGAGTACAAGATATGAGTGATGAGCGTTCCCTGGCTGAGATCAATGCTCGAATAGAGCGTGGAGATGCAGTTGTCCTCACATCCCAGGAGGTCTGCGATCTCGTCAGGTCTGGAGAGGATTTGGGCATCCACGATGTGGATGTTGTCACAACAGCCACCAGGGCCATAATGAGCGGGACATATGCCGTCCTATCATTGCCTGTATCTGAGCCAGGCTCGTTCGTCCGCGCAGAGAGGGCCTGGATCAATGGAGTCCCAGCGACTGCGGGTCCATGTCCTAATGAGCGACTTGGAATCCTGGATATGATAGTCCTTGGCACCTCTCACAGCAGAGACCGGCCCGGCTACGGCGGCGGCCACATCTTCAGGGAGCTGGTCGAGGGAAAATCAATCCAGGTAGAGGTTGAGACATCTGATGGCGGGTCTCTACAGAAGGAGGCCAGGCTTGAAGAGATGCCCTTTGCGCGGCTCTTCGCCACCCGCAACTCATTCAAGAATTATGTGGCATTTGTCAACCCCAGGGGTGAGACCCTGGGAACAATATTCCATGCCCTGCCGTTTGGTCCCGACCTTTGCTGCGCCACAGTCTCAGGGTGCGGCCAGATCAACCCGGTCAAGAACGATCCGGGCCTGGAGACTATAGGCCTTGGGACCAAAGTCCTCATCAACGACGCAGAGGGGTTTGTGATAGGCACCGGCACGCGCAGCAGCCCATCCAGGCCAAACCTGATGGGATTTGCAGATCTGCATGAGATGAGCCCCGAGTACATGGGTGGGTTTGCGACATCAGCCGGTCCGGAATGCATAGGCTCCTGGGCAGTGCCCATACCAGTGCTCAGGCCTTCCCAGCTCCAGAGCCTGACAATGCTGGACAGGGATATCTCCCTGCCAATAATGGATGTAAATATCAGGAAGACCATACGCCGCACAAACTACGGGGATGTCTGGAGCTCAGCAGACCTGGAGGTGAGCTTCGATCCAGGAAAGTGCATCAACTGCCTTAGCTGCTCTGTAGAGCCGGCATGCCCCATGAGGGCTGTGACCTTTGAAGGTGGCAGGACCAGGCATGATAAGGCCTTGTGTTTCAACTGCGGCCTGTGCACGTCCAAATGCACTGCTGGCGCATTCAAAGGCCGTCTGGGCGCCATAAGCTTCGATGACAAGAAGATACCTATTGTTCTGCGACAGTCGGATAGAGCCAGGGCAATCAGGCTGGCTGAGGTTCTAAAGAGGCGGATAATGGACGGGTCTTTTAAGATCACGCAGAAGA
>DATMZB010000129.1:0-3380 GCA_035560655.1 Methanotrichaceae archaeon
CAGTGAGAGCTTAAACCGCCCTTGCCAAGCGATATGAATATTTTCTGCGGATGTGCTTTAGGCCAAGACCATCGACATTGAGACGCCCCGAGAATAGCGCATGACTCAAAAAGGCTGGACATTTTTGATTGGTTCCCTCAATCCGAAGCTCGATAATATATCCCAATGGACGCGAAGTCAGGGATGGCCAACAGTGACCAAGAGTAACTGCAATTCTGTCCTGCTCCAATACGATCAGTCACAATGCTGTGCTGGATATATGCGACTGATGATCTCCCTCAGCAGCTTGGTTCATGCCAATATTGACCTTCGTGGCTCAATAACATTATCTCCCGCTGCGCCATACCTGACGGTCATGCCAGGCAAGAAGATAGTTCTCACAAGCGACCGGACCATGATGAGCAGCTACCACGGAGGGGTGCTGCTGGGCTTTGCATCCATAGTCCCAGTCAAGGTCCTCCCAGACACCATATTCAACCACCTCTTCTGCCCGCCTGTGGATGCTGCTACGGACGGCAGCGCCCTCATGGCCCCCTGCGGCATGAGGAGGGTCGAGGCGGCCCTCCTGGAGTCGGGGTTCAAAAGAGAGGACGTCATGGTCGCCCACCCCGATCACCTGGACATGGCCATAGGGCCAGATACTGAGGTGGTGGGCATAACCCACGACGACCCGCTTGGAAAGATCGCCAAACTTGAGGTGGAGGACATGATACGAAAGGGGCCGCCGCACAATCGGTCCAAGTTCCTGGCATTGATCAACCACCCACTGATCAAAGAGCATGGTCCTAAGGTGGTAGTCGGCGGAAACGGCGCCTGGGAGCTGGTGGGGGAAGAGGCAGCATCCGCCGTGGACCACATCTATATGGGCGAGGGCGAGAGCGATTTTCCCAGGATCTGCAGAGGCATCATGGCGGGAGAGGAGCTGCCAAGGGTGATTCACGGAACTGCAGTCCCCGGTGAGGATATACCAGTCAACAGAGGTGCCACCATCGCAGGGATAGTGGAGATTGGGAGGGGCTGCTGGAGAGGATGCTCTTTTTGCTCGCCCACCATGCGCACAATGAGGTACAGGCCCCTTCAAAAGATACTGGAAGATGTCAAAATAAACATGAGCCAGGGCCAGATGGACGTGCTCCTGCACGCCGAGGACGTCTTCACCTATGGATCAAAATCAATGGAGATAAATGAAAAGATGGTCAGGAACCTCTTTACCAGGGTGAAGGAGCTTTCCCCAAGGTCCATAGACGTCTCACACCTGAGCCTGGCCAACGTCTACCACCACCAGAAGCTCCTGAGGGATATATCCAGGATCGTTGGAGTCGGCTCAGACCAGAGCCACATGTCTGCCTGGGTTGGAATTGAGACTGGAAGCTGCGATGTCCTGAAGAGACACATGCCAAAAAAGGCGCTTCCTGCAGATCCTGCAAACTGGACAGAGATAGTGCAGGACTCGTACCGCCTCTTTGAGGAGGAGTCCTGGCTTCCTGTTGCAAGTCTGGTGCTGGGGCTGCCCGGAGAGATGCCTGAAGACGTGATCAAGACCATAGAGCTGGTAGAATCGCTCAGAGATTACACAGGGCTTATGCTGCCGCTGTTTCACACGCCAATGTCTCAGACAAGGCTTGGTACTGTCAGGGGCATGGGAAAAGAAGGTGCTCTTCCTGAGCACTGGGTCCTCGTCGGGCTTTGCCTGGAATACAACCTCAGGCACATGCGTGCTCTGCACGAGTTCTATAAAGAGAGGATGACTGCAGGGTGGTCCGTCCATGCCGCACTCTACGGGCTGAACCTGGTTGCGGACCGCATGCTAAACAAGTATATGAAAAGGATGAAGCAGGGCCTGCCGCCGGCGTGAAAAAGGTTAGTGAGACTTGGTAGATGGAAAGATATCAATAGAAGATGACTAATAGTTCTCCAGCACGGTCCTCACTACGCCTTTGTGATCGCTCTTAAGGGAGTATACGTTATGATCACCAGAGACGTCTATGCTCAGGATGCCGAGACGGGTGTTCATCAGACCAACCATTGCAGAGACTCCGCGGTAGCTCACATCGAACCCCTCCTTTTCGAGATAGGTGTAGACATCTTCAGTGGTATAGGACTCGTCACTTAAAAACAGCTTCAAAACTGCTTTCCTGATCCCAATGCCATCTCTCTTTAGGTAGTTCCTGAGCCTCTCTTGAATCCGTTCTTCAGCGTTCTCCATCCGGCAAATTCACCGCCCTTTAGGAATGAATCTAAGGATTATAAAGGTATTCTCTCCACCACCAGACCGTCTTCCAGGGGATAACGTTCCACTATTGAGATATTACAGCCAATGCTTTTTAGATCTTTCGAAATTTCCTCTAGGATCTGGGCTGCGATCTCTATTCTACCAGGAAGGACGCAGTACATCTCTTCAGGCACATCCAGCTCATTTAAAGCCTCCAGGGCCCTGTCCAGGCCGTCTTCTGAGGCGATCTCACCATAGACCAACGTCCCGTCCTCTGTGGGGAAGTCAAACGGCCGTGCCACCCTCTCGGCACGGCGCTTGAGACGCTCACGGAGCTGCACCGCGTCCTTGAACCTGGATGTACAGTAGTGGACATTCAGATCAGGCACCATGAAGTGGTCCCTTGCTATGACCTCGCTGCCCTCCGCGCCGCAGTCCAGGTCGTGGGCCAGAAAGCCAAGGCGCCTCAGGTGCATCTGGTTGGTCTCTGAAAACTCAAGCTCGTTTATGTTGAGGAAGGACCCTGTCTCCCTCACAGCCTCCAGCACTGCAGGCGCAGGCCCGATGGCAGGCATCTCAACTCCGGCCTCCAGGCCCAGAGACTTTGCCTCTGCCAGAGCTGCCCTGAGGCCCGAGGCATCAGTCAGGCTTGGAGGGTGGATCCTGATCTCATCCAGGCCTGCGGACTTAAGCTTCAAGAGCATATCCCGGTCCGGCAGGATGCCCGTATAGAGGTGGATGTGGTGCTCAGGCCCGAACTCCTGCTTTAGAGCCCGTATGTACTCGACAACCCGGTCGACCTTGAGCAGTGGCTCGCCTCCAGTGATGCCGGTGCCAAGAGCGCCTATGAGACGGGCCTCTTTTATTACGTCAGCCACATTGCTTACGGCCTGCTCATCTGCAAATGCCAGGTCTTTGTTCTTCCTCTCCTCAGAGAGCGGGCAGTAAAAGCAGCTCCGCTCGCACAGGCCCGTCATAAACAGCACAAGCCCCGCGCCCTGCATGCATATCTCACAGCCCCTCGGGAGATAGTTGTATAATGACCCGGCTGGGTCCGATTGCCACTCAGTCATCTTTGAAGCTGCCTCTTTTCCATGCTGTCAGATATAACCCTATCGCAGACCTGGCAAAACAGTTATCAGATAGGAGGCGGCATATCCACCCAGGC
>DATMZB010000130.1:0-2154 GCA_035560655.1 Methanotrichaceae archaeon
GGCGCAGACTCAGCATTCAAGAACCTGGCCGCAGAGATAATGAAAGACGGCGCTCTCTCTTCAAAGAACAAGGCACTTATAGCGCTGGCATGTGCAGTTGCAGTCAAATGCGAAGACTGCGCCAAGGTGCACAGAGAGCGCGCCTTGAAGGCAGGTGCCAGCATGGACGAGATCCTTGAGGCTGCAGCAGTGGCAGGGCTGGTGCGGCTGGGATCAGGGTTTAATTCTGCCTTTGTCCTTCTGGACCAGGAGAGATAGATAATGACAGAGAGCATAAAGTGCCAGAACTGCGGCAAAGACGTTCCTGAGGATGATGTATTCGTATCAGGAGGCCAGACCCTCTGCGAGGACTGCTACATAGATGTGGGCCACAGGATCAGGGTATGCGACCCATGGGGTGAGAGGTCAAAGAAGATCTTCAGAGAGAGCCACGGCCTCGCAGGAACCGACGGCCTCACAGATCTGCAGAAGGGCATCTATGAGTTCATAAAAGCCAGAGGAAAGGCCACCAGAGAAGATTTAGCGCAGGAATTTAAGCTCAGCCCAAGAGAGCTGGAGAATGAGTTCGCCATGCTAAGGCACTGCCAGCTAGTAAAGGGCAAGAAGGAAGAGGACAAAGTATACCTGGTGCTCTGGTAGCTGCATGAGAATGGAATTGATGCCCTGCCAGGATACAAGCTGGCAGCGTCGGAAAACCATTTTTCATAGAGGATGGCAAAGATTTTCACCCAAGCGCTACATAGATCCTCCATGAGTGGGATTAGAATGATTTTACGCAAGCTGATGTTAGCCATAATGATACTTTTCGGTATCGTCACTTTGGCATACTCTCAAGGGGACAGCTATGTGACCACTGACCCTGCCATACAGGAGATGGAGATGTCTCTGGACATGCCCAGAGGGCCAGCACCAACAGGACCTGTTATGATAATGCCGGTCACCAATACACCAGCAGCGGCAAATATCCCTGTGCAGAACATCGCTGGAGCCTGGCACCTGGATCTGACCGATGGGGAATCCATCAACCTGACCCTATCTCAGTCTGGGAACGTGGCCTTCGGCAGGGGCAGCCTTGCCTCAGGCAGCGGCTCTTTGTGGGCGACTGCAAGCGGATTTGTCTCAGGAAGTCTCCTCAGGCTGGATGTGGTGCCGTCAAGCGGCTCACGGCTTTATGCCATAGCTCTGGATCTGAGCGGCAGGACGCCTGCGGGGATGTACAGCATATTCAGCTCAGACGGAGCTACATCCTCTGGGACCATCAGGTGGACAAGGCCTGTGACATAGACCAAGAATTCATGCCCAATCAGTCCGCTAATAGCAGGACGAAAGACCAGAAGATTGCGAAACCTCAGAAGAGGATTTACCCTAGAGAAATGAGCGCATAAAAGTGACATCCCCGACATCAGTCGGGGGTGATGATTGACTTACCAGCCCCAGTAATAGTATGTGGTCGTGTATGGGCCGTAGACGTTGGAGAACCACCAGGGATCATAGCTATTGTAATAGACTGGGTTGTACCAGCTGTAGTGGTAGGTCGGAGTCGAGTAATACCAGGTGCTAGGGTAATGCCAGGAGCTATAGTGAGGTCCCGAGTGCCAGCTTGATTGGTGCACAGAGACTTCTCCGCCAGGAGAGAGCCAGTCACCGTGATGTGGTGATGCCATTGCCGTACCCATAAAGCAGAGCAGTCCCAAAGCCATTATTACTATAGAAAGTTTGATAGCGCTTATTGCAATTCCTCCACTCAACCATCACCTGCTCTGCGTATAAATAGGTAATTTTTATATAGGCTTCGTCTCGAACTCATATGAGCCAACATGCTATCGATAATTGTCGAAAACGGCCTTTCAACGCCTTTAATATACTCACTCTGTAAGGTATATTGAATTCGCTCTGGGATAACTGGAGAGGACGCTCTACTCTGAAAAAATGGGGATATCTGCATCCAGGGCACTCAAACAGCTGAAAAATCTAGTCGGAAGTGCACAGAGAACGCTCTTTGAGGGCCAGCGCCAGCAAATAGAGGCTCATCAGCCACGATGGCATTTTTTTCAGCCTCAAATTCCTACTTCCTGTCTGTATACCCGGTGCTACTATAGGCTTCCATAGGGAGACTCTCAGTTATAGAAAAAAGACTGTCGCATTATGTGCGAC
>DATMZB010000131.1:0-5964 GCA_035560655.1 Methanotrichaceae archaeon
TTTATAAGTTTAAGACCCCAGTTAAGATAATAAGTAACTATACTATAAAGATAACGATCGGTTCATGAGAGTGAGAATTAGAGATACTCTGCCATATTTATAATGATCAGGGGCATATATGAATCCATGGCCGCATTGCCCTACAGAGTAGAAAATATTAGAAAGATGATCGGGGCACTGGTCCGCACCATGGCGCACAGGGTCAGGGCTTTAGAGGAGTATAAGTAGGGAAAAGTTTTCTTTGGCAAATTACATTAAGCTATATGCGCCCCCTAATCATAGCTATAGCTCTAGCAGCAGTCCTAATTGCTCTTTTAGCCGTGAATACAGATAAATTGGATGATAAGTCTCAGCTTATACCTGCAGAGGGACTAAAATCCCCATTTAAATCTAATGAATCAGGCAATCTGCAAACTTTTCTCTTCATCGAGACTCGAACGGACAAAAATGGGACGATCATCAATGGAACGCCTGGCACTCTGTTCATAGATGCTCCTACATACGATCTCAGAGACTCTTCGCTGCGCACGGTGGAAGAGGTCGAGCTGAATTCTTCGACAAAGGCCGTATACGGCAGCCATTTCCAAATCTTCGGCGATATTGGCGGCGGCATTTCTAGTTGGCTCGATCCAGTAATAGATTTGCCATATAACCACGGAGAGATAAATATCCTCAAGATAGAAAAGGATAATGTGACATTGAATTGCTATGGAGAAGATGTCACACTCATGCCCCGCACCTCATGGAGAAGAGAGAAGACCCAGCCAGAAGAGATAGGAGATAGGCTGTTGAATGTGACGACAAATGTGACAGTATATAACCATGGGAACGTATCAGTGAAGGTCGATAGATGACATAAACAAAAAATATTAATGCGTTCCCATGACCACCCTGACCCCTGTCTTGTCCCTGATGGCCTGGGCGATCTGGTCGGGGTGCTCACAGCCAGGGGGCGTTGGCACAGGCTTTGTCATGCAGGTAGAGAGAAAGATGACCTCAGCGCCCCTCCTGACCATCTCAGATGCCGCCCGCGCAGCATCACGGCCCGGGCAGCCGCCGCAGTCGGATACGCCTATGATCTCCACATCCTGGTCGGGGTACTCCTTGAACTGGCCGCTCTTCTCCCGGATGGACTTGAAGCAGCCCGTTCCGGGGCAAGCATTCATAGTCCCTTCGCACCTGATGATGCCTATTTTCACCATGACAGTACCTTATGTGCCTAAGATATTTAATCTGTTTCAAATGGTCATAGGCCTGATATGGTGCATTCTTGCCACCTGGCAGGGCAGGTCTATCACTTCCCTTGCAGAGTCTATTATATTTCCATCACCAGTAGCCACAACTCCCTGTGCGGCCTTGAGCTGGCCATCGACGTCCCTCACGGCCTCTGCCGTTCCTGGCAGGGATCGCAGGTCCATCATCCTCCTGATCAGGCTGGCAAGCTCACCGCTCAGGCTTATCTGCTTATCCAGAAGTACGACCGACCTGGCCGGGCTGCCCGATGATACCAGGTCCAGCACCTCGGATATGGCGTGCCCAGTCAGATCCGAGGTCCTGTAGCTCCTAAATATGCCCTCTGCATCTCTGAGGAACCCGTCATCGCACCTGTATACAGGCCTCAGGCCAAGCAGGCTCTCTGTGGTGATGATCACATTGTAGCCGTCTATGAATAGCTCTCTATCCCTTAATGACTCCAGAGACACAGCCTTTATGCGGCGCGACTCAGCAACCTCAGAGGCCACCACCACCCTTGAGAGCACGAACCTGGCCGCCTCTGGAAGCCTGTAGTGATCTGATACAAACCTCACAGAGGACTCCTTGGGATAACCTCTATCCACCAGGTAGCGCACGTCACGGGCAGCTGACTTCAGAGATTCATCTGACAGGCTTCAACCTCTCCTGGACAGACCGCTTCACATCCCTGTACAGGTCGCCGCCGTGGCAATCTATAGCCACGATCATCGGGCCGAGGTCTGTAGCCTCCAGCTCCCACATGGCCTCAGCCATTCCAAGCTCGGGCAGGTGGACCCGCTTTACCTTGAGCTGGCCAGCAGCGGCAGCGCCGCATCCTCCTGGATAGGCCAGGTAGACACACCTCCCCTGCAATCCATCTCCCGGCACTCCGCCTTTGCCAATGATGGCCTTGACGCCGTGAGATACCACCTCTTCAGAGTACCTGGCCATCCTGCCGCTGGTGGTCGGACCTGCAGAGATCACAATATCATCTACTATTAGCGGGCCGCAATGGTAGATCGTCGCACCTGACAGATCCACGGGCAGGCAGCCGCAAGATCGAAGCTTTGCATGGGCCTTGTCACGGGCCGTGTATATGGTGCCGCTCAAATAGACCGTTTCCCCGGCCTTAAGTGAAAGAATGTCCTCGGTAGAAAGAGGAGTCCTCAGTCTGTGTTCCATCCATCCTCCATCACAAGGGCTGATGCCCTGCGGTTTGCCCAGCACTGGAAGTTTATGGCCACAGGAAGAGAGGCCGTGTGGCAGGCGGCCTTCTCAATTTTAAGTCCCAGAGCAGTTATGTCTCCTCCCAGGCCCATGGGGCCTATTCCCAGGCGGTTTATTCTTCTTAAAAGATCCAGCTCCTCATCAGTGGTCCCTGGCATATTCAGGAGCGCCCTCTTGGCCATCCGTGCAGCCAGGTCGAAGGTGCCTCCAAGCCCAATTCCCAGGAAGAGGGGCGGACAGGCATTTGAGGCCCTCTCGGCCACGGCCCTGAGTATGAAATCGAATGGATCGTCTGCGGGGTTCAGCATCCCCACCAGGCTCATGTTCTCAGAGCCGGCCCCCTTGGGAAAGGCTGTGATTTTGAGGCATCCCCCATCCACAACATCTGAGATTATATCCGGCATTCCAGGACCGGTATTGTCGCCGGTGTTCTTCCGTGTCAGTGGGTCCACGGCATTGGGCCTAAGAGGCACCTCTCTTGTGGCGGTCCTGACACCCTCGGCAATGGCCTCTCTTATGTCGAACCCTGGCTGAAGATCTCTTCCCATCTCCAGGTGGAATATGATAAGTCCGGTATCCTGGCAGATGGGCAGGCACCTCTCTTTAGCAGTTGAGATATTGTCCAGTATGAACTTCAGGTGAGACCTGGCCACGGGGTTGGATTCGGTTTTTAAGGCATCCTCGATGGTAGAGATGACCCAGGCGGGCAGAGATGTTTCAGACTGGCAAAGCACATGGACAGTAGCCTCGACCAGATCAGAACGCTTCAGATTTTTCCCCCCCGATCTTCACAGGCCTGGACTGCTGCGCAATCTCGAGATGGGTCTCCTTTCCAAGCGCCCGCTCCATGGCATCCTTATGGACATCGCCTGAAGTGTGAATCCCGCCGGGCGTTCCACGCACAGCCCGGCACGGGTACTGCTGGCATAGAAGCCCTGCCAGTGCCGGAGCCTCCTCAACAGTCTTTCCGACCAGGCCTTCGGCAGCATGCCAGGTGCCGCCACAGGGAGACCCACGTATCACCTGGACCGACTTTATCTTTCCCTCTGCAGTCTCCACCTTGAGCTCTGGCCGACCCAGCTTCTCTGCGAACTCGTCTAGCGCCGGAACTCCACACTTCTCAAGCGTACAGCAGATCTCATCAACCTCTATATACGCGCCATACTTCTGGGCTATTGCCTCAAGCTCTCCGATTGACCCTGCCCGGCCCATGCCTCCTGGCACTATCATGGCCTTGACACCCTTCTCTGCGGCCATCCTAGCAATGACCGGTGTCAGGTCTGGATGGAATGTGTAGAGTATGAGCACATCTGCCTTGAAGATCTTGGGGTTCAGGTCTATCTCCTTTATAAACTCGTCAGGGTCCTCTATAAAAGAAGGAAGCTGTGCAGGAACTTCTGCTGAAGCTACCTGGAAATCTGTCCTCTGGCGTATGGTCTCTATGAGACGTTCGCCGTACTTGCCCCTGGTTACCACTCCTACCAGCATGGAAGACAATCTATGAGTGGAGTTAATATCCTTTCCCGAAGGTTTTGTCTTAATATGGCGCGAACTATTCCGGCCCTGCTCATAGCCGGAACTCACAGCGGGGTTGGCAAGACCACAGTGACACTTGGACTGATGGCGGCCTTGAGGAAGAGAGGCTTGAAAGTGCAGCCCTTCAAAGTAGGCCCAGATTTCATAGACCCCACTCATCACTCAGCCATATGCGGCCGGCCCTCTCTGAATCTTGACACATTCATGATGGGCGTGGACGGAGTCAGGCGCTCATTTAATGATGGAATAGAGGGAGCAGACGTGGCCGTAGTTGAAGGTGTGATGGGGCTCTATGACGGAATGGACGCCACAGAGATCGCATCCACTGCTCACGTGGCCAAGGCGCTGAACATCCCAGTGGTTCTGGTTATAAACGTCCACGGCCAGTCCAGGAGCGCTGCTGCCATGGAGCTTGGATATACCTCATTTGATCCATCTGTCAGGATCGCAGGCACTATCCTCAACCGTGTTGGAAGCGAGCGCCACCTATCAATGCTGAAGAACTCAATGGCCATGCCGATACTGGGCGCCCTGCCAAGAAGGCAGGAGATCTCACTTCCAAGCAGACACCTGGGGCTGGAGATGGGCTTTGAGAGCCAGCACGATATAGATGCCCTGGCGCAGCTCATGGAGGAACACTCTGACCTGGATGAGATGCTGAAGCTGAGGACCAGCTTGGAATGCGACATTCAAGAGCAGTCAAAACCACATGAGGATAGGTCAATAAGGATAGGCGTTGCCCGCGACGAGGCATTCTGCTTCTACTACCAGGAGAACTTCAATGTTCTTTCTCGCATGGGAGCCGAGCTTGTGCCTTTCAGCCCGCTCAGAGACGACCTTCCTGAGGTCGATGGGCTGTACATCGGCGGCGGCTATCCTGAGCTTTATGCAGGGCAGCTTGAAGAGTCCAGATGCCGCGCCCAGGTCAGGGCCGCCTCAGAGGACGGCATGCCCATTTATGGAGAGTGCGGCGGACTCATCTACCTCAGCAGGGGCATAGTCGAGGATGATGACAAAGAGCACCGGATGGTAGGAGCCCTGCCTGCAACCACCATAATGACCAAAAAGCTTCAGGCACTGGGCTATGTCGAGGCTGAAGTTGTAAACTCAAACCCGATTGTGGGACAGGGGTTGGTAGTAAGGGGCCACGAATTCCACTACTCCAGGGTTGAAGCCGAGTCAGATGCCAGGTTCGCATATAAGTTGAGGAGGGGCAAGGGCATAAGGGACGGATGGGATGGGCTGTTTGAGCACAGCACCCTTGGAGGATACCTCCACACTCATTTCTACAGCTATCCTGTGCAGAGGTTCATAGAGAGCTGCTGCGACTATAGAAGGAGATGAACACCATAAGCTGGCAATCCCTGCTCTACCTCCTGATATCCCAGCCCCAGGGCCTGGCCGCAGGAATAGCGCTGGGAGTGGCGGCCTGCTACCTGCTCTTGAGGAGGTCTGAGAGGCAGGTGAGCCAGAAGGCGCTTGGAAAGTCCCGGGCAGTGCTCAAGGGAAAGATAGGGGAGCAGATGGCACCTGTGCTTCCCGGGTTCAGGTACAGCCCAGCAGATGCCAGGTTCATAGGAAGCCCTATAGACTACGTCATCTTCGACGGCTACTCAGAGGCAAAAGATGGCCGGGGCCAGATCAGGAGGATAGTATTCATGGATGTCAAGACCGGCCATGCCAAGCTCAGCCCCATTGAGAAGAAGGTGAAGGATGCAGTGGATGACAGGGACATAGTATGGGAGACTCTGGAGCTTGAAGAGTAAACCAAACCATTAGATAGCTGATTCCAAGTAATCGGACGTCTACCATTTATCGGTGAGTATTCCTTTTGAGATTCATTACCGGTCATTCTTCGCGAACGATCTGGCACATATGATGCGTCCCCACGATGAGGAGTCGACCGTTCTACAGAGTTTTTCAGCCTGGCAAAGGATATCCTGGGGGCAGATAAAGAAAGCTCAAAGC
>DATMZB010000132.1:0-3713 GCA_035560655.1 Methanotrichaceae archaeon
TGTTCGGCCTGGCCATGACCTCAGTTGACAATCGGCATGAGAGGTCGTATGGCTGAAGACATGGATCCTCAAAAGCAGGATCAAGATCATGATCTGGATCAAGGGCCAGGTAATGCCGAAGAGCTTGGAGAAGGCCTGCTGGCAGAGCCTGGAGAACCGCCCCTGGCAGTCGTCGGCATTGGGGCGTCGGCAGGAGGGCTTGAGGCGCTCGAAGAGTTCTTCTCCCACATGCCTCCTGACAGCGGGATGGCCTTTGCAGTCGTCCAGCACCAGGACCCGACTCAGGCCAGCCTCCTTCCCGAGATCCTCCAGAGGTACACACAGATGCCTGTGGTTGAGATCACAGAAGGTGGTGTGAAGGCACAGCCCAACATCGTCTATACCAAGCCGTCGGATTTCGACCTGGCCATAGTCCAGGGCAGCTTCACCCTTTTAAAGCCGGTCGCTGAGGCTAAGGGGAGGGGGAAGATGAGCATCGATATCTTCTTTCGTCACCTCGCAGACGACCAGGATGGAAAGGCTGTATGCATCGTCCTCTCGGGCATGGGGCACGATGGAACGCTTGGCATCCGGGCCCTGAAGGAACGCATGGGCATGGCAATGGCCCAGGAGCCGACAACTGCGAAGTTCGGAGACATGCCTCAAAGCGCAATCGCCACCGGGCTTGTGGATTATGTGGCTCCAGCGGGAGATCTGCCGGGGATGCTCATAGATTATGTCAGGACCAGGTCGCTCTTATCGCAGGCCCGCATCCCGCATGTCCAGGACCCGATCCCTGAGAGCGCGCTTGCCAGGATCTTTGCCATGATAAGGTCCAGGACCGGCCAGGACTTCTCCCAGTACAAGCGGTCTACCATCATGAGGAGGACCGAGCGCAGGATGGGCCTGCACCAGATAACTCGTTTAGAGGATTATATCCGGTACCTCTCAGAGAACCCGCAGGAGACCGAGATCCTTGCCAAGGAGATGCTCATAGGGGTCACCCAGTTCTTCAGGGACCCCATGGCCTGGGAGCGGCTTAAGGGTTCCCTTTTAGAGCTGATCCGGTCAAAGCCCGGCGGAAGCATGCTCCGGGTCTGGGTTGTGGGCTGCTCTACAGGTGAGGAGGCCTACTCAATGGCCATGCTTCTCCAGGAGTGCCTCGACACCCTCAGAAGGACAGGAGAGATCCAGTTCCAGATCTTTGCCACAGATACCGATGCAGACGCAATAGACCTGGCCCGTGTGGGGAGGTACCCGGCAAACATCGAGGTAGACGTCTCTCCAGCGCTGCTGGAGCGCTTCTTCATAAAAGAGGACGGGACATACCAGGTCAGCCAGGCCCTGCGTGAAACAGTGATCTTCGCTACGCATAATGTCATCCGGGACCCGCCTTTCAGCAGGCTCGACGTCCTTTCGTGCAGGAACCTTCTGATCTACCTCTCCCCGGAGATGCAAAAGAGGCTCATATCCCTCTTCCATTACGCCTTAAACCCTGATGGGATCCTCTTCCTCGGGACTGCCGAATCAATCAACACGTACAGGGAACTGTTCAGCACTCTGGACGCCAAGTGCAAGATCTTCCAGAGCAGGGACGCATCCTACGGTCCAGGCGGGATCCCTGAGGTGTTTGCAGCCTCACCTTTTGTACATGAGGTCCGTCCATATCAGCCCAGGGCTGCCAAAGCCACCTCGATCACCACAATTGCTCAGGATCAGCTGCTTGAGCGGTATGCACCGCCTGCGGTCGTCGTCACAGAGAACGGCGATATAGTGTACTTCCACGGCCGCACAGGAAAGTATCTTGAGCCGTCGCCCGGAAAGGCGAACCTGAACATCTTCGCCATGGCACGGGAGGGCCTGAGGTACTCGATCATCTCAGCCCTGCGCACAGCAAGAGGGGACAGGCGTGATGTCGCATCTGAGGAGCTCGTGCAGACGGACGGCAGCCGCAGGCGCGTCCGTCTGACGGTCCAGCCGGTCCCAAAGCGCCTCGGCATGGCAGATCTATACCTGGTTACATTTGAGGAGGTGCCTGAACAATCCCCACGGCCTGAAGTGCTGCCCGGAGAGGCTCATCCGCCGGATATCGGCATTGCAGATCTGGAGAGGGAGCTCATTGATGCCAGGGCTCAGATCCAGCACATGGCCGAGGAGATGCAGTCGTCCCAGGAGGAGATGACCTCCATGAACGAGGAGCTTCAATCAGCAAATGAGGAGCTCCAGTCCACGAACGAGGAGCTGACCACAAGCAAAGAGGAGCTCCAGTCCATGAATGAGGAGATGCAGACAGTGAACTCCGAGCTTCAGGCAAAGATTGAGGAGTTCGTCAATAACCAGGACGATATGCAAAACCTGCTCCAGAGCACAAGGATACCCATACTCTTCCTTGATGCCGATCTGCGGGTGCGGCGGTTCACAGATGACACCAGCCAGATCGTCCACCTCATAGACAGCGATATTGGCCGGCCCATCACTGACTTCAAGGTCAACTTCCAGGACGAATTATTTCCCAGGGATTTGCGTGAGGTTCTGAACACTCTGCAGCTCAAAGAGAAGGAGGTGATGACACGGGATGGAAGGTGGTTCCAGATGAGGATACGGCCCTACCGCACCTCCGAGAACCAGATCAAAGGCCTGGTCGTCACATTCAATGATATAACCGCAGTCAAGCAGCTTGAGCTGTTCCTCAGGGACGCCAGAAACTATGCTGAGAATATAATTGCGACCATCCAGGAGCCCCTGGTGGTGCTGGACCCAGATCTGAGGATCGTCTCTGCAAACCGATCTTTCTATGAGACATTTCAGGCCAAACCTGAGGAGACTGTAGGAATGCCCTTATACGCCATCGGGAACAGCCAGTGGGATATCCCACAGCTGCGCAAGCTGCTTGAGGATAATTTAATAAATAGGATCGCGTTTAAAGGGTACGTGATAGAGCACGACTTTCCTTCTATCGGGCACCGGGTAATGCTTCTCAATGCCAGGAAGGTTCGTTCAGATATCAGGCCGGATCTGATGCTTCTAGCAATAGAAGACATCACCAATCAGCCTCCTTCCTATATTCAGCAGCTCAAAGTTATGCATGAATCTCTGGGGGATGAGGCATGAGACTCGGGATGGGGTATGAAGATGCCTGGTGAGATCAATAACAATAAGGCCGCCCCCGGCCTGAGGCAGCGCGCCGAGGAGATGGTGAGGAAGGAGGCTCGATCTGCCTCCCTTTCAGAGGTGGATGTGAGGGCGCTTTGCCACGAGCTCGAGGTGCACCAGATAGAGCTTGAGCTGCAAAATGATGAGCTGAGACGGATGCAGTCTGATCTTGCAGCATCAGAGGAGAAGTACCGGGACCTCTACGAGTTCGCTCCTGTTGGCTACTTCACACTTGATCCTTCAGGCAAGATCCTTGAGTCAAACCTCACAGGCGCCACTCTTCTGGGAACCGAGAGGCTGCGGCTGGCAAACCGCAGGTTCCAGACATATCTCGCCTCTGACATGATCCCTAAGTTCAATGCCTTCTGCAGAAGTGTAATGGAGTCGGATACAAAGCAGGCCGCCGAGTTCCAGCTCAGCGGCGCTGGAGATTATGGGAGATCTCGCAGCTTTGTTCTGGTAGAGGCCAGGTCAATTCAGGGAGGCGTCCGCCAGGGCTTCAGGATGACTGTCGCAGACATCGCAGAGCGCAGGAGGATGGAAGACGAGCTTCGAAAGAGGTCTGAGGAGCTCATTGTGGC
>DATMZB010000133.1:0-4699 GCA_035560655.1 Methanotrichaceae archaeon
ACAATATATGATCAAGCTTGGAGATTACTGCGAAGACGATGCCAGTGAGATCGTGAGCTACCTCGCTAAGTCGGGAATAAAGAGCGATACCAGGCCAATCCTTGGAATGGTTCAGTATCGGGTCTACAACCTTGAAGGCAAGCTGAGTGAGCTCAAGGGCGTGGCAAAGGACTTCGATAAGCTGGAACGCTGTGTTGAGGTTCTGCGATCGGTACTTGAAAAAAAGCCTTCAAAGGAAGAGTTCAAGGACCTATTCTTTGGAGAGTTTGATCCATTGATGAATGAGCGCGAGGAAGAGTTCGCCGGGATACTTCAAAAGGCGTCAGGTGATCCAAAAGCTCTGACTGAAGAAGATAAATCCAGAATAAGTGATGCTGTCGAAAAGGTCAGGGAGGTGGATTTGTACTATGATGCAGCCCTGCTCGTCATGATGAGGAATAAGGTTGGATTTGGCGAGGATGTGGGCGGTCGTCTGGACGATCCAATTGTCCGCGTTATGGTGAAGCCGGGTGATTATGAAAAGGATCACCCCATGATCAGGACAACTGCCTTTATGGACCTGTCCAAGAGGATTGAGATCTTCATAGACGAGATCTCTGCTGGAGATTGGCATGGTCCGGCAGATGAGTTCGGCAAAAAATATCCTGCTGAATATAACCAGGCCCTGGCTATTGGAAAAGTGATTCAAGGCCTGATAAAGGGTCCTGAGTCTAGAAAGGCTGACATGAGCGAATTTGCTGAAGAATGCATGCAGGAGATGGAAGATGAAGGAAACATGCTGGTCGTAGATCTGAAGATCGGCGCAGGCCATCTGGTCAGGGAGCTGGAGAAGAGAGGGGTAGTCAAAGCCAAGGGCAACATCATAAAGTGGAAGCATTAGGTCAGGCTTGGGGCACGATCATGAGGGGACGAGGCGACTCAGAGCTTAAAAAGGTTGATGCTATACTGGAAAAGGCTGTTATAGAGGAGCTCAGGGGATTTCTGCTCGGTGAGCTGGAAAATCTGCCAGACATGAGGACCGGTTCATGGTAGAAATTAAGAGCAACGTCAAATTGCGGCTGTGCACCTCGCAGCTCGCTGCAGGGTATTCGTAAAAAATAAAAGCCCACCACATTTAATTGTGGGGGCTGAACTTGATGACCCTATCGTACACGATCTCATTATAGGAGGGCCCTACCTTGGTCTGAGGCTCCACATAGGCCCTGAAGCCCATGAAGGCCGTCTGGTTCAGGTTGATGCCGTAGGCTCCGACGTCATAGGGGACCTCCAAGCAGTGGGGTTCCCCGTTGCAGTGACGAGCCACCTTCCAGACGTAGAAGTACCTGGCATCAGGATTGTCCGGCAGGTATTCATCAGCGCTGCCCGACAGATTATTGCTATTTATCCCAGCCACTCCGTTGAGGTTTTCAACTCCATAGATGTTGAAGTTGGAGTAGAGGGTTTTGCCTATGGCCGCATGGTTGATGCCGTAGACTATGGCGAAGTCGCTCGAGTCGTTGGAGAGGATGAAGGGCGTGGTGTTGAGGTAGATGGTGTCACGGCTTGGCATGACCATATCAACCCCCCTCTGGATGGCATCGTAACCATCGAAGAGCCATTGGTGGGTCTCGAGCTCAGTGGCGTTCTTTGCGCCGTATTTCTTCAGTATGGCCTCCCTCAGGGCGTCCATGGTCCCCATCAGCTCAAACTCGGAGAGGTTTCCGGTGCCCCTTACCCTGAGGGCCGGCATGCCAAAGGTATCGAGCTTTGTTGAAGATTTGGGGGTCACCCTCAGGATGACGCCGGGGATGCTATCGGCATAGGCCTTCTGGGTCTGGTTGTCCTTGAAGAGTGCCACCCTCATGGCGAAGTTGTAGAAGTCCGAGGTGTTTCCATAACCCATCCTGAGCAGGGGATAAGGTAGCGGCTCAGTATTCATTATCCCGGTGGGGTATTTGGCAGACTGGGCAGCGGCTTTGATGCGCTCATTTACTCCCTTATCTGCCGTGGAGACCAGAAGGATGGCCTTGCTGAAAGGATCTCCGGAGGTGCCATTGGTCTTGGCCGTGAGGAGGTTGATGTTGTCTCCAACGTTGGCAGCGACCTTCTTGTATCCGCCCTCACCGGGGTAGTAGTGGATGAACAGGAAGGTCTGGTAGCTGAAATAGGCGGACTGAGGAGGCGTTAACCCGACGTATACTATGGCCTCATCAGGCCTGAGCTTGTAGAGTGGAGACCAGCCATTGATATCGGCAAAAGGATGAGCCGATTGGCTGGCTAACGGCGGAAAGATGAAAGTTTTATAAGGATTATAGGCATTATTGGCGTTGGCATTGGTAGCGAGTCCCTGATTTACGACACTGAGGAAGTCCATGTTGATCACTCGCCCCTGCTGGACATCAAACCCGTCCTCCTCCAGGGCCTTCACCAGGGAGCTCATATTTCCGCCCCCGACATTGCCGGCGCTTAGACCCGGGTCAGCGAGCTCATTCTTGTTCCAGGTGAAGTTGATTTCCATTACCCTCTTGGCGAAGACCTCAAACTGATTCAGGGATGCCATCTGACCACTGGATTTTGTCAGGTCGGCATTTGGCTGATCGGCAGCTATAGCCGATCCCACTAAGAAGATCGCTAATAGACAAAAGCATAAACAAGCTTTAGTTTTCAGAGTCATGCTCATAGGATTTTACCTCCATATTGTAAATGCTGGTGATAGATCAGTCCTATATAGTTACCGATGACCTCTGATTGATATCAGTGGATTATGCGGTTGCTGGGGCAAGCCAGATGAGTCTCGTAAATCACCTTTCGTTATATGGCCTAGCACCTGAAGAGACTCTCGAATTACCATCCATGAATGGATGGCAAGTGATGACGATATTCAATGCCAGAGATGCTTTCTTAAATAAGTCATGCCCATCGTTGATCTGGTCTACTAGGTAATCAATCGTTCCGAGACAGAGGACACCATTAGCGCCGCCATAACAAAAGATAATAGAATCATGTGCCTCTATTACCTTCTCATGAGTAAGCTCGATCATATTCGTGGCGGACAATATCACAGGCATCGATATATCCTGGGTTATAGCTAATATATTCTCATAAGTGATCTGGTCGGGAGTGTACGATGAGACGAGGCAGTTCTGAGCTTGAGAAGATAGAAGTCATACTGGAAAGAATGTGACCAGCTGAGATGAGGAAATTTCTGCTCAGTGAGCTAGAAAATCTGCCAGACATGAGGGCCCGTTTCATGGCCTATTTCTCCCAGGCAGGCGATGGAAAGAGCCTTTCTGACTACAGGGAGAAGGTAGATTCTCTTTATGAAGAGGCTGAAGAGCAAGGCTACGTTCCCTACGGCTTAGAGATAGATTTCTCGCCCATCGAGAAGCTGGCTGAGATCTACAAACAGAAGAATAACTTCCAGGAGGCCGCGAAGATCTACCAGGCCCTCACAGAGATCATTGAGGAGAAGATGGACTATGTGGACGATTCCGACGGCGTCTATGCAGACAAGTTTTCGCAGTACCTCGACGATCTACTGGACTGCATAACGAAGGCCGGGTTGGAGGCGGGGGCCAGACGGAAGTACATCAAGTATCTCTTCGACAAATATCTCCAAATAGACCTGGACTATTTCCAGGATTACTATGATGAGGCTTTGAAGATGCTATGTACCTCAGATGAAGATTTGAGGTACTGGAAAGAGCTTCTGGAGAACCATATCCCAGATGAGATGCCAGGTGAGAAAGACTGGCACAGGCACTACCAGGCCCAGGAGCTGATCTCAATGAAGCTCTATCTGCTATCCAGGCTCGGCAAGATAGAGGATTACTACGCCCTGATGGAGAAGCATTACAGGTCCAGCCCGGACTTTGGCCTTCAGTTTGCAGAACAGCTCCTCAAAGATGGCGATAGGGAGAGGGCTGTGAAGGTAGCAGAGGAAGCGGTAGCCCCCAATCCGGCTTATCTGGTGGCAGGTCTTGGGGATTTCTTGATCAGGATATATGAAGATACGAACCCTGAAAAATATAAAGAGACTCTGCAATCGCTCTTTCTACAGAGCGGAGATTGGAAATACTACGAGCAACTGAAGCAGGCCTCCTCCCCAGAAGAATGGCGTGATCGACTCGACAGTATCCTGGCGCAGACCTTACAGGAAGGACTTGGCAGAAGCAAGAACATCGAGATCTATCTGAGAGAGGGAATGTATGACCGGGCTTTGAGGGAAGTCCTGTCCTTGAAAGATATCCACACCCTGAGCGAGTATCAAGGAGAGCTGGCAGGCCGATACCCAGAGCAGTACTTCAATGCATACAGAGAGCTGATAATTCCCTTCGCCAATAGGAGCATGGGAAGAAGGCATTACCAGGAAGTGGTCTCTTATTTGAGAAAGATGAAGGAGATCAAGGGCTTTGAAGGAGATGTGCAAGAGATCGTCGAGCAACTGAGGAAGGAGAATAAAAGGAAGCCGGCGTTCATAGATGAGCTGGAGGATTTGTGAGATTGGAACCCATCAGGGTGTCATCGCCAGAAGGTTCATCCATATACGATTTCTGTAAGACGGTCGGCGCGCTGCTGAAATTATGATTAAAACCAAATATCAAAAGATCCGATAGTTGATAGGATGCGCAAGCTCGTCGCCCATGTTTCAGGAAAGGTACAGATGGCAGGCTACAGGTCTAAGGTAGCGACCATAGCCAGGGCGTTTGATCTTAAAGGA
>DATMZB010000134.1:0-5955 GCA_035560655.1 Methanotrichaceae archaeon
GTAGATCCCTCCCCAGGGGTAGAATCTGCCCAGATCTCCCCACCCATTAATTCAACTAAGCTCTTGCTTATGGCCAGGCCCAGGCCAGTGCCATCACGCTTCAGGCTTAAGTTGTACTCAAGCTGGCTAAAAGGTTGGAAAAGCATACCTATTTTCTCCTCAGGTATGCCTATGCCAGTATCCCGAACTTCAAAGAGAATCCTATGTTTGCCTCCCTCTATAGGCTTGGATGAGACAGATACAGATACTTCTCCCACATCAGTGAACTTGACGGCATTGGAGAGCAAATTGAGCAGAACCTGCCTGAGCCTTCCATGATCTCCTATGATCGTATCAGGGGTGCCGTAGCTGACGGTGTGGGATAGGTTTAAGCCCTTATCTGCTGCCGCAGGCGCCACCAGGTCCAGGGACTCCTCGATACAGTGCCGGAGGCTTAGTGGCTGGTGTTCTATCTCCGCTTTCTTCTTTTCTATTTTGGAGAACTCCAGGATGTCATTTATGAGGGCCAGTAGAGCTTCGCCGCCGATTCTAATTCTCTCTACGTAGTCCTTCTGATCTGGGGTCAGGCTATCATCCAGCAGGAGGCTTGAGAAGCCGATTACCGCATTCATAGGTGTCCGCAGCTCATGGGACATGTTGGCCAGGAAGGCGGCCTTGGCCTCGGCTGCTTCCAGGGCCAAGTCTTTGGCCTTAATCAGCTCAACATTCGCTTTTGTCAGATCTGCGGTCCTCTCCTGGACTCTCAGCTCAAGCTCATCCTTTGCTTTTTGTAGCGCCTCCTCGGCCCGCTTGCGCTCGGTGATGTCTAAGGCAGAGGCAATGCCTCCAATGATAGCACCTGTATCATCGATAAGCGGCTCAATGGTGATATCATAGGTGTGTACGCCGTCGCTGCGGCTGAATGAAATTTCTTCACGGTTGCCCTCGCCGCTCTCTACCACCCGACGCTTAAGTGCGGTCAGCCGCCGCATACCCTCAGAATCCTCTATCTCATCGCCCCGCTTACCAACTATCAAAGAGGCATCTAAGTCTGGATGAGGATTATGTATCCAGTTATATTTTAGATCGCGGTCGAATTGAGACAGTACAAAATTGGAGTTCTTCACAGCAGTGCAGAACCGCTCCTCGCTCTCCCGCAGTGCCATTTCAATTTTCTTTTGTTCAGTAATATCAGTTCCCAGAGCAGTGACTCCTTCCGCCGAAGGGAAAACAGCCATCCTATAGTATGCATCAGTATATTTGCCGCCTAATTCAAATCGTCGGATCTCCCTTCTATCCATTACCTGCCTGAGGTTCTCCTCATAAACCGTGCCAATATGTTTTGGAAACATCTCCCAGATGTTTCTCCCAATGAAATCTTTTGGCTCTTTGCCTATTCTCGATGTAAATTGCTTGCTGGCATAGACGAAATTCCAGTCACGATCGAGAACATAAAAATCATCTTGTATGCTGCTTAAAATCTCATTTATCGTTTGGTTGCTGCGCTCAAGCCTTTCTTCAGCATTTTTGCGCTGTGTGATGTCCATTCCAAATGAAATTGAGCCAACAATTCGGCCATGTTCAAGAACTTCGTTGTTCTGCCAAACGATATGCCGCTCCTCGCCTGACTTTGTCAGTATCGGGTTTTCAAAATTCCTGGGCAAACCACCCTGCATCACGCGGTCGAATTCTTTCCAGACAAACTCATAGCGGTCCCTGGGAACAACCAGATCCCAGCTCTGGCCTATCATCTCAGCCCGGGAGTATCCGATGATCTCCTCTGCAGCTCTGTTGAATACGTTGATTTTGCCCTCGGTATCTAATCCTAGCACGATTACATTGGCAGTCTCAATAAGGTTTTCAGCGTACTCCTTTGCCTCATGCAACGCCTCTTCTGCCTTCTTGCGCTCAGTGATATCTGTAACCATTCCCAGAGAACCCGCAAACTTGTCATCATTATCTAACAGCGGTGAGGAGTTCACCACCACCCATAGTGGTGAGCCATCCTTGCGGATAAATTTTGATTCATAGCTATCCCTGACTCCATACTGTCGTCGCTCTTCACGTTTTGCTAACGCCAAGGCAAGATGCTCTTTGTCGAAGTAGTCGGTTATGTTCTTGCCGATCAATTCCTCCGAATGGAATCCCAGCATTTTGGCGAACGCATTGTTAACGTAAGTTATCACGGACTCTGCGTCTACCATTATGATGCCTTCGTTGGCCGTCTCAACGATGGTACGGTGTTTCTCCTCGCTTTGCTGCAGCGTCTCCTCTGTCCGCTTGCGCTCGGCCATTTCCATCTCCAGATCGGATTTGGAAGCGGTGACGGTTTTCAGGTTAGACGCCATCCGGTTGAAGGCCAAAGCCAGATCCCCAATCTCATCGCCTTTAATCTCTTCGAGGGAGTAATCGAGGTTGCCGGAACCAATAATTTCGGCTCCGGTCTTGAGGTTTGATATCGATCTCAGAGTACGCCTATAAATCAGGAGGTAATCGGTTAGAAGAAAGGCCATGAAGGCTAACATAAGGGCAAAGATGAGAAGGTTATTTTGCTGCTTCATCTCATCTGCCTGCTCACGTAACATCTGCGACAGGCGAGAAGCATCGAAGACTATTCCCTGGGTTTGGACCCCCATTCTGGACCCTGAGACCTGAATAAATGCTGTGCCCACAGCATTTTGCCCAAGCTGAGATGCGCTCTTACTCTTCGATACCACATCGTCAAATATGTCCTTCAATCGCTGCTGACTTGCCTTGATGTTATTGACATGCACCTGCTGCCCGGGCCTATCCACAGTCAGGTTTAATATGTCGTCTGAGATCGAAGAATACTTAGACTCCCATCGATCGATCTGCTGGCTCTCCTGGTACAGAAGATAATCATTCGATAAATAGCTAAGCTCACCGACTTCGAGTTCGATCTTCTTTGCAAGCTCTTCCTGCTTGCTTAGCCGCTCTACCTGTTGATTTGTGACAATCACCGATGCAGAGATGATTGCCAGGGCTAAGCCGAAGAATGCCATGCTGATGATCAACTGAGTCCTGATTTTCATGCTCTATCCATTAACTGATGATATTCACCGCTTCCGGATTTACTTCTTCAAGGTCCTTGGCGTAGATATACTTCCTGAAATCTGGTATCGTCTTCTCTGAGGTGAGATTATTTTTGATCATCCATCTTCCCTCATCCTCCATGGCCAGGATAAGGGACTGATCAAGCGAGAGAGAATACTGGTGATTAGGCCACACAGTTGCTGTGTACGCATCAGTAAGGTTCAGCTTTCTTTGTACTATGGCCTTTGCTTGGGCCGGATGATTGATGGCATACTTCTCAGCCAGATCAAGCGATTTCAGCAGCCTTTTTATCTGCTCAGGGTGAGTGTAGGCCCAGTCATTCCGGCAAGCCATGACATAATAAGCTGGTTGGCTGCTTTGAGCTGACCATAACACAACGTTACTACCTAATCGCTCTTGGATTTGATCGGCAATCTTATTTACGGCAACGAGTGCGTCGACGCTACCATTTGTAAGGGCTTGCACATATTGCGAGGGTGGCATATCCACGAGGGTTACATCTTGAATGCTTACGCCATGCAAGTCGAGGAACCTGCCGAGGTAGAATTCTCCTATCGTTCCCCGGGTAAGGCCTATCCTTTTACCTTTCAGATCTGTAAGGTCTTCAATTTCCCTGTCTTTCCGCCCGATAAGATATACTGACTGATACTTATCTACATTCCCGATCACGCTGAGATTCTCTTTTTGGAACGCTTTCCCAAGCAGGACATACTCTGATGTCAACGCCACGTCTGTCTCATCGTTCAGCAATCCATCGATAGCTTGAAGCGTTGTATTATAATCCAGTACGGTCGCATTGAGGCCACTCCCGGCAAAGTAGCCCTGATCTTCGGCTATATAGATCAACCCAGAATATTCATAAGGCGTTAGCCCAATGGTGATCGGCTCGGGATCCCCTGAATATGTTGTAGGGGAACTTGTGAAATGCCAGGCACCAAATCCCACCAGCACTAACGCAGCGATGACGGCTATAGAGGCTATGATTTTTTCCATGGTTTTCCCCGGGTGACCTGCGGCGATTCAAGGCTGACCTTCAGGTGGCTAGGCGATCTCTCCAGCAGCTCCGTCTGCAGATCGGATGCACAAGAAATGCGAAGCTCGAACTCTTCGATCTTTTTCAGTGGCCCCCTGGCGTTATCCTGGAGGACGGTGCTGCCCATGCCATACCAGGATGACCTATCGTGCTAATCTATCTTTCGGAAAATGAATGGATTGGTTTCTCGCCGGTTGCACATGGTCCTGGCCTTTGTGTTTCAAAATTTTTTGCTCAACGCTGGGGACATTTGCCAATTGCCCCTGCCAGCTCTCCCATCTTAACTGGCTTTGCAATGTAATCATCCATTCCTGCCTCAATACATTTCTCACGGTCCCCCTCCAGGGCATAGGCAGTGATGGCTATTATCCTGGGCTGCTTTCCAGCGGGTAAGCGTTTGCGTATCTGGCGTGCTGCCTCCATGCCGTCCATCTCCGGCATCCTGACATCCATCAGTATCAGGTCGTAAGGCTGGCGTTCGAGTGCCTCCAGGACCTCAAGTCCATCTGCTGCCATGTCGGCCCTGTATCCCATACGCTTGAGCATCTCCACAAGCACCTTCTGGTTCGAGGGGACGTCCTCGGCCACAAGGATTCTCAGAGGCTTTTTGTCAGCCAGGTTCTCATAGGCAGCATTCGCCGGTATCCCTGAGTTTGTGAGCTCACCTTGGGCGACCTCAGCATCGATAGTGAATTGGAAGGTGGAACCCACCTTGGGTATAGAATCGGCCCAGATCTCGCCGCCCATGAGTTCCACTAGCCTCTTGCTTATGGCCAGGCCCAGGCCGGTGCCGCCGCGCTGGCTGCTGATAGATGCCTCAGCCTGGCTGAAGGGCAAGAAGAGCATATCCATCTTCTCATTTGGTATGCCTATGCCTGTGTCCCTTACGGCGAAAAGGATCTGATGCTTTTTTTCCAGGGCCTTGGAGGAGATGGATACAGACACATCTCCCTGATCTGTGAACTTGACTGCGTTTGAGAGTAGATTGACTAAAACCTGCCTGATCCTGCCGTGGTCTCCTATGATCGCCTCAGGCGTGCCGTAGCTGATGGTGTAGGACAGGTTCAGGCCTTTATCTGCTGCCGCAGGCGCAACCATGGACAGCGATTCTTCAATCAGGGCCCGCAGGTTCAGTGTCTGGTGCTCCAGTTCCACCTTATCCTTTTCCATCTTGGATAAGTCCAGTATATCGTTTATGAGCGCCAGTAGAACTTCGCCGCCAAGCCTGATCCGCTCTATGTAGTCCCGCTGATCAGGGGTCAGGTTGTCATCCAGCAGGAGGCTTGAGAAGCCTATCACTGCGTTCATGGGTGTACGCAGCTCGTGGGACATGTTTGCCAGGAATGCGGCTTTTGCCTCAACCGCTTCCAGGGCCATGTCCTTGGCATTGATAAGCTCCGCCTCGGTCCGCTTATGCTCAGTGATATCAATATCCATCTCAAGGATCATGGGCGAGCCGTCTACGTCAGTGAACGGGAAGTCATAAGCATCAATCACACTGCCGTCTGGGCCTGTGACTTCCCAATGATGGGGGTGGCCGGTTTCAAGCACGTTATAGCTCTCACAGAACTCACATGGCTCTGTGCGCCCAAAACAGTATTCATAACAGTGCCGGCCGTGAGACTCGCCGAACTTTTCTCTGAAGCTGTTGTTGGCAAAGGCGACGTGATAATCTGGGGTCAGCAGGCAGATCATCGCCGGCAACGTTTCAAGCACGCCAAAGAGCCGCCGACGTTCAGCCTCTACAGCTTCGGCAACCTTTCGGTGCGCCTCGCTCTCTCGCAGCGCCTCCTCGGCCCTCTTGCGCTCGGTGATATCAACTAGGACTTGGACAGCGCCGCGCGGCCGACCTCCGTCATCCCGCAGGG
>DATMZB010000135.1:0-7448 GCA_035560655.1 Methanotrichaceae archaeon
AACCGCCTCAGGTACATTCTTAAGGCCCCCAATCTTAACTTCCCTCGATGTAGTCATCCCTGAAGGGTTCTCCCTATCGGGCAGGCCTAAGATCACTATCCAGGGATCAAGCCTCTTCCTGGATCCTCAGGTACAGGGAAGGCACCTGATCTGGGACCTGAGCAAGATCTACAAAGGCCATCTTGTAATAAACGAGTTCGAACAGAACCCTCCAGGCGATGACAAGGGGAATGAATGGGTTGAGATCTACAACCCAACCCCAAATGACATCCCTCTCGATAAATATTATCTGAGGGAGAACGATAAGGGCACATATTTCTCGATCCCATCTGGCACGACTATCCCGGCCTGGGGATATTACTTCACCACCTGGGACAATGGGGAGCTGATAAACTCAAGGTCTTTGAGCCTCTCTCTGCTGTATCCAAATGGCACAGAGATAGATACGACCATCAGTGCCGAAGCTGAATCCAGTGACGATAAAACATATGAGTGCTGGGCTAGATATCCCAATGGCCGGGACACAGGCGGCGATTTCGACTGGCACTTTCTTAGATCCACGCCGGGGTTAACCAATGGCGGATCTATGGCTTACTCCATGAATGCAGATTTCAATCTCATTGCAGAGGCCAATGCCACCAGCGGCCAGACCGCGTCCGCCACTCTATCCTATGAAGGCGGCACCGCAAATGCTACCTCCTGGCCCATAGCCGTAAGAGAGCCAAGAGTCCTCGATCTGAAGATCATTCCTCAAGTACCGGAATCAGGTGCAGCTCTGGGTGACGATGTATCCTGGACAGTGGCTGCAGAGAACGTCGGATCTGACCCAATCACTGACCTTCGTGTCAGTTGCGCTCTTGGACGCGGGCTCAAGCTGGAGAGCACAGATCCTGTAGTCAATGGGTTGAACTGTACATTCGTCCGTGTGGCGAAAGGCGAGAGCGCATCATTCCGGATCAACACCCGGGTCGCCTCCCCAAATGACCTCTCTTTGCGGGCAAATGCTACCTGGAACTGCTCAGGGCGCCAGATGACCGATAATGCAACGTCCCAGATAGAGCCGTCATCATCCTTTGAGGAGCTGAGCCTGGGGCTGTCTGCTCCTGAATCTGTGAATATCAACGAGCCAGCTAACTGCTCTCTTGACATCTCCGGAATTGTTTACCGCTCAGGAGATGACCTCCAGGCCAGGATCACCATACCTCCGGGCTTCTATTACTCGGGGAAGGCCCAGGTATTCTTCCAGGGCGCGGCCACTTCAGTCGAGCCTGAGGTCGATGACAGAGACCTAAGCTTCGACCTGGGCCCGGCAGTACATTACAGCAAAGGCATAGTGATCAACGAGATACTGCCAAGCCCCAACGAAAGTGCAAACGCCAACTACGAGTATGTCGAGCTTTATAACGCAGGATCTGTCGGCGTCAATATCAGCGACTGGTTCATGGAAGACAGGAGCGGGCGCCGCATATCAAACAGTCTGGCCTATGGCAGGTATATCATGGACCCCGGATCATACCTTCTGGTCCAGGCCAACCATTATTCTCTCAACGATGACGGCGATGATGTCATACTTTACGATCCAAGACCATCACGCACAGAGGTAATTCGTAAAACCTACCCAGGGCTCAATAGTTCTGTGAAGGGCAAGAGCTACGCCTGCCAGCCGGACGGCTCTGATAACTGGTCCTGGAGATCTCCAACCCTCGGGTCGCCAAATGGCGGAGGCCAGATCAGGATCGATTTTGGAATAATGGCCGGTCCAGGCGCAGCCAGCGGGCAGCCCCTGACTGCTGAGGTATCCTTTAGAGACATTCCCTTTTACCAGTCCAGGGATATTGAGGTCAGTGCCATTCCGGTGATCTCGGGAAACATGAGCCTGAGCCTCTCAGCGCCATCCTCTGTCTACTACTCAGAGCCCAAGCCGTGCGCCTTGAGCATTAGAGACGAGGGTGCCCGGTCAAGGAATATAGTAGCCAGCGTTGCAGTGCCTGCAGGGTTCCGCCTCTCTGGAAATTCCACCCTCATCCTCTCAGGACAGAGCCTGGTACGGGACCCGGAGGTCAGAGGAGACAGCCTGGTGTGGAGCCTGAGCTCCATTCTTGGCAGCGGCAGGCATGTTGTGATCAACAAGTTCGAGCAGTCTCCTCCTGGCGAGGGGGGACGGTGGGTTGAGCTCTACAACCCAACTTCCAGCGATGTGGACCTGAGCGGATGGTGGCTGACCAGCAGGTGCAACGGCCTGGCGATGAGGATGCCGGCTTTTAGCGGAATCACAATCAAAAGCGGCGGATACTACGTGGCCGCCTGCGACAAGGGAGATCTTCCAGGCACATTTCCCACAAATGTGACCCTGTATGATTCTCAGGGCAGGGCAGTAGACGGCACACCGAGCAAGGCGGATGATGAGCACGATGACAGGTGCTGGGCCCGTTACCCAGATGGCATCGGAAGCTGGCAGTTCATACCTGCAGTACCTGGACAGTCCAATGGCGGAGCAGGTGGTGACCTTTATCCAGACGGCTCCGCCACAATCAAGTTCAACCTGACCACAGGCTGCGGCTCAGTCAGCGGCCAAAACATAAGCGCAAGCGTCTCCCACTCGGGAGGCACTCTCTCAACTGCACCCAAGCACATATCCGTAAGCTACGGCACCCTCACGATCAACCAGACCACTGATGTGGATTATGTCGAGAAGGGAGACACGGCGCGCTGGATTGTCCGTATAGAGAACAGCGGTTCTATCCCGGTCCACGATGTTGATGTGGGCGATATCCCTGGAAAAGGCATCATACTCAGGAGCATAACCTCGCCCAACAGCAGCATGAACTGGAGCTATGTAACCATAATGCCGGGCCAGAACAAGACCTTCCAGGTGGAGGCCACAGTCAACGCTACATCTTACCTATACAACCTGGTCGACGTTTACTGGGGCTGCGGCAGCAAACACACATCCAAGAAGACCTATGTGAAGTTCAAGCGCATCATCACCAAGACTCCGGGCACCGACAAAAAGTACACCATCGGCCAGCAGGTGAGCTATCTCCTGACTGCAACTCTTCCAAAGGAAGACTTGACCAGCCTCATCATAAATAACACGTTCCCGGCAGGCATTACATACGATCCTGGAAGCCTGAATATAACCGGCGCCAGCCTTCAGGGTGAGTCGAGAGCCTTATCAGACAGCGGCCCTGATGAGACCACTGTAGAGTGGAGTCTGGGCGACGTCCTGCCCTCAGCCAAGGTCAGGATCGGCTTCAATGCCACCCTGGACAACTCGATCTACAACCAGGACGGGACTGTCATTGAAGACTGCAATGCCTCTGTCAGATTCGCAGACGAGGACGGCAAGGTGACGACAGACTCTGATTTTGGGGGCTTAATCACCGTGCTTGAGCCCGATCTGAGCATAAGCGAGTCATCATCAACTCCCAAAGGCCAGCCTAAAGGCAACCAGACCTGCACTCTGATCATCAGCCACAGCCCGGACAGCCATGCTGCAGCCTATGATGTAGATGTCAAGGATGTTCTCCCCTCGGGCATGAGCTACGTTCCAGGCTCTATCAGGATACTCTCAGGCCCGCAGGGCAGTGTCGATGATTCAGATGCCAGGATCCTGAAGTGGCACTTTGATGAGATCGCCCTCTCCAAGGCCAAGTCCAAGCGCGTCCAGCTCAGGTACAACGTCACAAGCGGCGACCCTATGGGCACCCTGACTGACAATGCCACAGTCACCTGGTCCAGCATGCCCGGCTCATGCCCGGGTGAGAGGGACGGGTCAGGAGGTGTAAATGACTACTTAAACAGCACCGTTTACCAGGTCGAGCTGCCGAGGCTCACCATATCCGCGACCGGAAGCCCCGACCCGGTCTATGCCGGAGATCTGCTCACGTATACAATAGCCTACCAGAACCTGGGTCCAGCCCCTGCCAGGAACGTGGTTATCAGGGACGAGCTCGACCCCTATGCCACCTTCATCTCCTCGGATCTCTCGCCCTCTGACGCAAGCAACAACACCTGGAAGGCCAGCTGCGGCATTCCAGACCCGCTGCTGCCAGGAGATGTCCGCTACATAAACATCACAGCCCTGGTAAATGAGAGCCTGACTAACGGCACAAAGCTTCGCAACCGCTTTACAATCTCCAGCGATGAGTCCGCTCCAAGGTCAGGCGTAATATATACCGGCGTCCTGGCCAGGTCTGCAATCAAGGTGTCCAAGGTGGCACTTCAAAAGGAGGTGAGGCGGGGTGAAGAAGTGTCCTACTTAATAAAGGTCTGCAATCGCGGCGGCCTGCCTGCAACCAACGTCACAATAAAGGACCTCTTCGACTCAAGGGTTGACCTGGTATCCATATCGCCAGCTCCAGGCCCAGATGGGGCATGGCATGTGGGCGTCATGAACCCTGGAGAATGCTTTGGCATCTCTCTCACAGTCTGCATACCGAGGACTGATATCGCCTTTTCCATGGACCAGGGCGTCTCAGGCGAGGGGTTCGTCAATGTGGCCCAGGACTACTCAACCACCATAGAGCCGTATATTCTGACAAACTACGTCACTGTCAGATCTGATGGCAATGCCGTGGCATCAAACAGCGCCAGGGTGCGGGTCCTGGGAGAGCCCGGCACCAGCCTCAGGTCCAGAGAGCACGGCAGCGGCAGCTACTCCAGTGCCATGACTGTGCGCTACCTCTCAAAGAACAAGTCGATACAGATGAATGAGGAAATGGCTGCAGCCTATATGCCAGCGACTCTGGACACTCCAGGCGCAAGGCCGCTTGGCTTCTCTTCTGAGTGGTCCAGGTCTATATATGCCAGAAATGAGGCCATAGGCTCGTCCATCACAGAGTCGTACCGGGACTCTAAAAGCCTTGACTGCCTCAGCCATATGAACCTGGATGAGAACAGCTCCACAGCCTCCATAAGCTCCTCGTTCCAGGGAGCTGCTCACATAGGCTATCTCAAGAGGCAGGAGATAAAATCAAAGCCTGTCTTCGAATCCTCAGAGGACTATGATGGACGGTTCAAGATAGACGAATCGACGGACGACTATGGAAGCGGCCTGGCCTATGACCGGTCCTCCGCAGGCCAGGGCTTTGTGAACATCAACAGAGACATCCACAACCGCCAGAAGGTCTTTGAGTCCGGGACAGGGGATTACATCGCAGATGAGAAGATCCGGGCCTTTACCAGCTATATCGGGAAGAACCTGACCCTGGCCCAGGGCCCGGCAGAGACTCAGCACCATTCCGGGCCGCCTCTGGCATGGAGGTCGGGCATCTGGTCCTGGAATGGAGATAAAACCCTCCTTGGGGAGGAGTTCTCAGACATAAGCCGGCTTGAGGTCGAGACCGTTGCAGAGGGCCTGACCAGCCTCGATACCAAGGCCAGCTTCTCAGGACGTGAGAGGTTCAAGGCCGTAAAGAAGGGCGAGATTGAGATAGATCAGGAGTATGCCGGAAACTACACACTGGCCAGAAGGGTCCTCCTGTCTGGAGCTTCCAGGTACAGCTACCCCCACATCACAGTCATCAAGAGCGGCCGCATCCAGACCGCCAGGGACTGCACTGTTGCCAGGTACAGGATATGCCTGCTAAACGATGGCAACCGCGTGCTTGGTCCGGTGTATTTGAGGGACCGCTTCCCTGCAGGGACCCAGTTCATAAACGCGTCTTTAAGGCCGTCCGAGCTGGCGCCGGACCATGCCAACTGGACCCTGACCCACCTGCCGATTGGAGGCTCGTCAACCATAGACCTGAGCCTGAATGTGACAGAAGAGAACGACATGCTCGTCAATATCGTAGAGGCCTCTGGAGGATATGACGATATGCTGGTCACGGCCTACAACTTGTCGGCACTGGAGTTCAACTGGCTCAGCTGCTGCCCGCCCAGATTTATGGCCTATAAGAATGCAACCCAGGACCCGGACCGCTCCCAGACTGTAGACTACAGCCTCTACCTGCGAAATATGGCAAACACCACTGTGGTGGCACTGGTGACTGATAGCCTGCCAGTTGGACAGGAAGTTCTGAGTGCATCCATAAAGCCTGAGAACGTCTCTGGCAGGATGCAGTGGATGCTGATGGACATAGCCCCTGGAGAGGAGAAGGTCATAAACTACGATGCGAGCGCGCCTGATGAGGGGTCCTTCTCCAGCACCGCCCATTTCGAGGTCTATGCCCTGGATGGAAGCGGCATGGGCACAGAAGAAGAGAGCGCCAACATCGTCCTGCCAACGGGCTTGAAGGATGGATCATCCGGCTGCGGGACCAGCTGCCCCAGAAATGATACCGAGGCTTCCTGTCCGTGCACTGATGAGGAGCAGAGCACGCAAGGCGAGAGCCAGGGCGACTCAGACTTCCTGCCATATGAGGTGTGACCATGCCCGTGGTGCTGTTTAGCATCGTTGCACTATAGCCCTGCACCCAAAGTTTGAAGCTCATAATCCACTTAGGCAGCTCAGTGGGTAGTTACAGACATAAGGTTCTTCACTATAACAAAGAGCCCTAACTAAAGAAACGATTCACACGACTTTCTGGACCATAATTACTGGGTGTCTCGGGCCGTACCCCCTAAAGCGCGTCCGCGGGGAACACTTATGCGTATTGGCCCTAGCTAGAGATAAAGTATGATGGCATCAGAACTTTTTATATTAGCTCTATGCCTGCGCTTTTGGGGCAACTGCCCACAAAAGCGAAGAGCACAATGCATAGGAGGTGATTATATCTCACCGGGCGGATATTGGGCAACTCAGGCGATGGATGAATGTTCCTGGTATCGATTGACGATGTTAAATGTAATCCATTTGGTAAAGTACTATAAACTGCCCTCGGCCAGCGCATGCCCAGGTGTTTAAATATCTCCCATGGCCGCGCGCTGCGGTCACGGCTTGGGTGGCGGACCAGTCCGTTATTATCTCTCCCTAAGCCAAAAGAGGATTCACAGCAATGTAATATGTAGCCCGTGCAAAGACGAAGGGGCTAGCTCAATAGAGGAGCCCGGCCTTTTGCCATCATTGGACGGGATAAATTCCATATACCGTATTGTTAGCGCACAATGGTACTGCTGATTGCTGCTTTATATTAGTCAGTTTAATTAATTCGTACTATTATATGGCCAGGATTTATCTAGGCATGAACTAAATCGCGCTAGCCCTAAGGCTTAACAGGGCACAGATCGGCACAGTCCCGTTATTGGTTCTAGGTATCTGTGCCTTCTGAAGGTTTCCTTAGATGGAGGATATATAATGAAACATATGACTTCAGTCGTATTTGCAGTTTTATCGCTAGTAGTATCTCCTTTGCTGCTGTTCACAGTTGGAGATGCCATGATTGGTGGTGGCATGGGCGGCGGATTAAGTATAAGCGGCTCAGCCAGCTTTGTTAGCGTTGGCACTTCAGGTGGCTTCGCTGGCAGTATGAACGGTGGCAGTACCCTTGGTGGCCACTTCATTG
>DATMZB010000136.1:0-6599 GCA_035560655.1 Methanotrichaceae archaeon
CTCCAGAGCCTCTTCGCTTCTGCCAGCCATATAGAGGGCAGATCCCTTGCCGCCCCACATCCCACCAAGATTTAAAGTATCGTTAGCCGGTATCCGCTCTATCGCCTGGTTATAGGCAACTGCAGATTCATTGTACCTTCCCAAAATGCTGAGGAATTCGGCTTTCCTGTTCATGACGCCGTATTCTCCAGGCTCAAGATCGATGGCCTTGTCGTAAGCCTTCAGTGCCTCATCATTCTGACCTATGTAGGCCAGGATCTCAGCCTTGCTTAGCCAGGCGCTGGCATTCTTCTGGTCCGTCTCGATTGTTTGATTAAATAGATCCAGAGCCTTCAATCGTGCCTGGCGACCCTCATTTGGCCTGCCTAGCGATATCAGAACCAGGCCTTTCATGTTCCAGGCATCTGCATCCCGTGGATTTTTCTCCAGGCTTTCATTAAAGAGGCTCAGCGCTCTCTCATAGGCCCTGATGGACTCATTTTCTTTGCCTATTGTAGTGAGCAGGAAAGCTTGACGATGCCAGATGGTTGCATTATTGGGATCAATTTGAAGGGCCTTTTCGTAGGCATTAGATGCATCTACAAAAGAGCCGTTCCCTGAAAGCTCCTCTGCTCTTTTTATCCAGTATCCTGCAGTATTATTCTCCTGTGCCAGCGTAGAGGCACAGAGCATAGCTATCGCTAACACTGCGACAGCATATCTTGCTTTCATTCACAAACCTCCATCCAGCTCGGAAAACGGAGTGGGGTCATCCCTGATACCCCAGCTCTTTAGCCTTAGCGAAGGCCATATCAGCTTCAGAGTTGCGGCCAAGTGCCTTCAGAGCAAGGCCTTTCTTGTACCAGAGATTTGGGAAGATCGTCTCTGTTCCGATAGCTTTCTCATAGGCTCTGAGTGCATCCTCATACTTGCCCAGATCCATGAGAGCGTCGCCCTTCCATTGCAGCGCCAGCGAGTAATCTGGAGAGAGTTCCAGAGCTTTATCAAAGGCTTTCAGGGCTTCATCGTGATTGCCCATCTTGTCGAGGACACTGCCCTTTCCAGCCCAGGCCTTTGCAGATGCAGTTTCTGTCATGAAAGATGGGCCAGAAGAAGCTGTCTCAATGGCCTTATCGTAAGCTTTGAGAGCATCATCATATTTGCCTATCTTCATGAGGCAATAGCCTTTGCCTGCCCAGGAATTGGAGTCTTTAGGATTTGCGTTAGTAGTATTATCTAAGATCTCGATGGACTTCTCGTAGGCCTTGATCGCTTCATCGTGGTTGCCCATGTTATCGAGGGCATCAGCTTTATTGCCCCAGGCTCCGGCGCTCTCTGGATCTTCCTCAATTGCCTTATCATAAGCCTCATTGGCCTCGCTGTACCTCCCAAGCTCCGAAAGCAGGAAGCCCTGGATAGTCCAGATGCCCTCCTCCTGCGGGTTCAGCTCAGCAGCCTTGCCGTATGCCTCTATTGCCTCAGGAAGATTTCCATTATCTCTAAACGCTATGGCTTTAGATCGCCAGAGAGTGGAGTTCTGAGGGTCCATTTCAATGGCTTTATCGTATGTGCTGATCGAATCTTCATAAGATCCGTTGATGTACAGCTCCATGGCTTTTTTATACCAGTCATCTGCAGTGTTCTCCTGCGCCAATGTAGAAACGCAGAGCATAGCTGCTGCTAACAAAGCGAGAGCAAATTTTCCTTTCATTTACAAACCTCCTTTAACCTCACAAAAAATTGCTGGGTTCATCCCTGATACCCCAGCTCCTTGGCTTTGGCCAGGGCAGCTTCGGCCTCGGAGGTGCGGCCTAATGCCTTCAACACTTCACCTTTAGCCTTCCAGACGGCAGCATTTGAAGGATCGATCTCTATAGCCTTTTCATATGCCTGAAGGGCCTCATCGTGCCTGCCCAGATGGGCTGCGAGGATGGTGCCCCTGGCCTCCCAGACGAAGGAGTCCTGAGGTGATATCTCGGCCGCACTGTCAAAGGCCTCGATTGTCCCCTCGTAATCGCCAATCTCAGCAAGGAAGTTGCCCTTATCTATCCAGATCAATACATCAGCCGGGTTCGCTTCGGCTGCCCGGTCATAGGCTTCCAGTGCCTCGTCCTTCTTCCCAAGCGCTGCTAAGGCAGATGCCTTGCTCGACCAGGTGCGTGAATCTCTGGGGTTTTTCTCCAGGGCTTTGTTGAAGGCATCGATAGCCTCCTCGTGCCTCTTAAGCTCACTTGAAAGAAGAACTCCCATCATCTTCCAGGCCATCTCGTTCTTGGGATCGAGGTTTGTGGCGTTATCAAATGCCTTTACGGCCTCTTCATAGTTGCCCACGTTGTGGAGGAGCAGTCCCTTCTCTGACCATACAGTTGAATTCTCAGGATCAGACTCAAGCGTTTTGTTGGTGATATCCAGTGCCTTCTGGTAGGCTTCGCTTGCCTCATCCGTCCGGTTTAGCATCACAAGGGCATTGGCCTTGTTGATCCAGGCAAGTTTGTTGCTGGGATCTATCTCAATGACCCTGTCATATGCCTGGAGGGCCTCTTCATGGGATCTGTTTATGCTCAGACTATAACCTTTCTTCAGCCAGCTTTCTTCAGTCTCTTCCTGCGCCGCTGCATAGACACCTAGAGCTGCCAGAGATATCAGGACCAGAGCCAGATTGGATATTCCTTTCATTTCTTTCACCCTATTTGAGATCAAAAAATTTGAAGCATGGTTCAATCCTTATACCCCAGCTCCTTTGCCTTTGCATAGGCGGCATCTGCCTCGTCCAGTCGGCCCAGGGCCTTCAGCGCCCTGCCCCTGCTTTGCCAGAAGCTTGCATCCAGTGGATAGGGATCAAATGTGAAGGATATCGCCTTATCGAGAGCAGTGGCATTATTGAATGAATTGATATTTTCATCGTAGGCCTCGATCGCTTTATTGTAAGCCTCTAAACTTTCTTCATCCTTGCCCAGCTTGGCGAGAGAATCGCCTAATCCCATCCATGCCTGGCCGATACGGGGCTCCATCTGGATAGCTGCGTCGTAAGCTTTGACTGCATCCTCATACATTCCCATAAGCCTGAGGTCATCGCCAGTGCCTATCCAGGCATAGGGCGCTCTCTCTGGACTGAGCTCAAGGGTTTTATTGAAAGCCGAAAGGGAATCGTTATACCTCCCGAGCTTTGCCAGGGAATAGCCCAGGCCCTGCCAGCCTGCGGCCAGGTAGTTTCCGGCGCCTTCTTCAGAATAGTTCAGCTCAGTTATATTCTCATAAACTGCCCTGGCCTCCTCATATCTGCCCCTGGCCATGAGGGGATATCCCATATCGGTCCAGGCTATGGCTTCAAGCTCGGGCTCTGATTTGGCGGCACCGATGCCCCCGGCCTGATTGAAGGCCTGGATGGATTCATTATATCTGCCGAGATAGGCTAGGACCTGGCCTTTCATCACCCAGGCATCGTAGTTCTCAGTACCGTTCCCAATGGATTTATCAATAGCCTTCAGAGATTCATTATTTCTCCCTATCTGCCAGAGGGCAATGGCCTTGGAGAGCCAGAGCGTCGACAGGGCATCGGTTTTGTTTCCCCGGTATCCCTCGATGCACTCGATGCCCTTATTATACGCCGCCAGGGACTCGTTGTATCTCTTCGTCTGGGAGAGGGTAGTGCCCAACAGGTCCCAAGCTCTGGGGTTTTTAGGGTCTATCTGAAGCGCTCTGTTCAAGGCGGCCAGAGATTCGTTGTATTTGCTCAGGTTTTTGGTTATGAGCGCCTGTAAGTTTAAGGCTGGTACTTCGGCAATATAGAACGTCGAGTTATTGGGTTCCATCTCTATGGCCTCATGATATGCTTCGACAGCCTCATCCCAGGACCCATTTCTATCAAGCTCCTGGCCCTTTTTGTACCATGAATCTGCTGTGTTCTCCTGTGCTAAAGCTGAGGCGCAGAGCACAGCTATCACGAACATTGCGATGATGAATTTTGATTTCATTTACGAACCTCCCCTAATTTCAATCTAGGTGCAGGGATCTGCCTGATTCCTCAGCCTCTGAACCAATCCACCATCCCGGCCAACGACCGCACCTGCCTCAAATAGAGCCATAGTCGAGAACCTCAGCAATCTCAGTATCAGCTAGATACTGATCCCCAGCTCCCTGGCCTCAACCCTCGCATCATAAGCATCCGAGTCCCGATCCAGGGCCTGTAGTGCAATGCTCTTGCCCTTCCAGGCACCGGCATCCAGCGGGTCGACCCTGATGGCTCTATCATAAGCTTTTAGAGCGCCCTCTAAATCGCCCGACTTCCTCATGGCATCTCCCTTGCCCCTCCAGGCACCTGCTGATTTAGGATCGATCTCTATGGCCGTGCTGTAAGCCGAGATGGCCTCCTCGCGCCTCCCAATGCTTGCCAGGGCATCTCCCTTGCCCGCCCACGCATCCGCATCTTTGGGGTCGATCTGGATGGCGGCATCGTAAGCCAGGATGGATTCATTGTACCGGGCCAGATCCAGGGATAATGCATTGCCCTTGGCAACCCGGATGGATGCATTCTTGGGGTCAAGCCCTGCTGCTCTGTCAAAGGCTCTGATGGAATCCCTGTAGTTGCCACGCACTGCAAACATCTGGCCCTTCTCAACCAGGTCCTGTATATCCTCTGCACTTACAGCGTCATATTCGTCCAGCACTTCCGGGCCAGAATCAGAAGATGCGCCGACTCTGCCGGAGTCATCAGATGAATTCAAGTTCGCACCATCAGCAGTTGCGATATTATCACCCTGCCCAATTGCCGGCAGGCACGTCGCAGCCAGCGTTATTATGATCATTGCCAGTTCAGATTTCATTTACCTACCTCCTTCAGAGATCGCTGTATTCGAAGATGTTCTGGAATCTATGAGGACAGCTCTGTTGCAGGCCCGGGCAGCATCTCCCTGCCAGCCGCTCAGGGCATCTCTCCTTCTGGAAAATGCCTCGATGCTCTCCTGATGGGCCCATGTGGACCAGGGTGAAAGCTCGAGAAGCTTGTTATATCCGTTCAGATCGTTTGTAAAAGGGATATCACAGCCAGGCATACGATCCATATAAGCCCGGATCCCGGCATTAGAAAAGTTCAGCTCTGTAAATTCAGGAGGAGCTTTTTGAGAATTATAGCATATCTTGATTTGCACCCGGCACCCAGAAGGCGCTTCAAGCCGGCTGAGCACCTTACTCCTCAACCACAAACCTTCGGAATCATCTGGTTTTATCAAATCGGCCCTATCAGATGCATTTTTGGGTTCATCAGACTCTCGACCGCCCGTCAGCTCCGGGCATTCCCGGCATCTCTTCAGCCGATGTATGTGGTTTATTATGCCCAGGATAATATATGCCAGCGCCGATGCTGCTTTGGCACACAATATTGTGTTATTGTCGATATTCACAGCCGATGCCAGCTTATGATACGCCTTCATAGAATCACCTTAGGCGTTGGAAGCACACCTGATATGCTCAAACACATATCAGATGTGCCTCGATTTCCCCACACCCTACCCGCCGTAATCGCTTACGACGTACAACGTGAATTACGACATTAAACGAATATAAACTTTCCGGAAGGCACCATAATATAAAGTCTGGTTTATAGATCTTACCATCTGAGGCTCTGGTATAGTGATCCTCTGAAATCAGCTTTAGCCGGATCTTCCCGGAATGCGCTCTGATACAGCGCCCGTAGCGCAAACATTTACGCTTGACAGATTCTGATGGAATTAGCTCCTGTGAAAAACTTCATAACCCACTCCGCACAATAGCAGCGGCCATGACGGCCTCGGTACGATCGTCCCCAAGAGGCTGGGGCACGGAGGATGGATGAGAGAGCTTGTTTTTGATTCCAAGGAGGATAAATCTCAGATCTATCTTCCAGAGAAGTGCATAGGCTGCGGCACCTGTGTCGCGGCCTGTCCAAAGGGCAGTCTGATCATAGGCAGCGTGGGCGCTGTGGCCCGCGGGCTCATAGATAAGGACTTCATAGAGAAGAGAAAGGGCGAATGCACTCTTTGCGCCATATGCGCCAAGGTCTGCCCCACAGGTGCTCTTGAGATGAGGGTTGCAGGCAAGGCTACCAGGGATGACTCGTACCTGAGCACTGCCATGGCTCCCACAGTTGTGACTGAAAAATGCGTCAGATGCGGCTTATGCGTCGAGGTATGTCCCCAGGAGTGCATTGAGATAAAGGACTGGAGGCTTGCCGATGACGGAACCTTGAGGCTTGAGGGCAAGACGACCATTGACCAGAACAGATGCGTCCACTGCGGCTGGTGTGCCTCGATGTGTCCCGTGGACGCCATCACATTCCAGAAGCCCTTCCAGGGCGAGTTTGCCAGGGACGAGGCCAGATGCCAGACATGCAGGACATGCGTCCAGACCTGCCCATGCAATGCTCTATTCAATAAGGAGGCAGAGCCAGGCGAGATAGTTGAGAAGGTGACACACAGGAAGGATGCCTGCATATACTGCGGCGCCTGCGCCATGGCATGCCCTGTTGGGGCAATCACTGTCCAGAAGACCGCAATAGTCCCTGAGATGAAGAAGAAGCAGGTCTTTGAAAAGATGCTTTCAGCCGGGGCGCCGAGGCCGACGCTCACCTCGACACTGGATACTGA
>DATMZB010000137.1:0-10997 GCA_035560655.1 Methanotrichaceae archaeon
CCCCTCGGGCTGCGCTGATAAGACGCTGCCCATCCGCGTGGACGCACGCGAGGACACTGCCAATCCAGATACGACCATTACAGAGTCGTCAACCGCGGCGGTCGGGCCAACGCGGGCACAATCTGCGCCTCCTCGTGGAACCGGTCAACCGCAGTGCACGAGGGCGGGCATCAGGTACTGGGAGTCGGCGATGAGTACCCTGAGACGGACGAGCGCCTTCGCACCATAGCGCCTGAATGGTTCCGCACTGAGCGCGTCAGGCGCGACTACTCGGTGATGGGACCGGGGGAAGGCTCACGCTTTGCTATGTTTCACGAGAGACACTTCCATGCGGTCAAGACGTTCCTTGAGGACGCCTTTCCGGGGTGCGCTGCAGCTCTGCAGGAGCATCCAAGGCCAGTCGTTCCTGATTATCGGTTCGTTATGGGTTTAGGCTCTGCTTCGCTGAGCGGGGTCTCTGGAGGTTTCTTCGAGGCTGGTTTGAGGATCGGTATCCCTCTTGACCGCCTGCGCCGCTGGGAGCTCGTGATGGGGCCGCAGATCAATCTGATGACGGCTTTCGGCGATCTAAGAAATCAGAATGCCTTTCTCCTCGGTGCACGCCTGGGGCTGGAGAGAAGCACTGGTGAAGGAGGGCATGGCTTTACCGCAGGCGCTTTCGTAGAGGGCGGTCACGGCTGGTTCAGCTCGACGGACTATGCGGTCGGCGGTGCCGGGAGCCGCAGCGCCAGATCAGCATACGGCGAACTGGGCCTGGGTGCCGGGTACCGCACCCCGATACCCACCGGCTCGACTCGGTTCGATTTCCGTATCGAGGGTGCAGCCGGTACTGCGATAGGTGCTCCCGGCATCATCGGCCCCAGCACCCGGGAGACTGAGACAGATCCGGCACGCAGCCGCTGGTTCCGCCTCGGCCTGTCCTTTGGAGCACAATTTTAGTGGTTTATTTAGGATCTTTCCATGAGCCAAGGATTGCAGACCCATATCAAGGCAGTGAAGAAGCCCTCATCTGAAAAGGCCCAGGAGAAGAGGCTTCAGCCTGAGCCATCGCGCTTGTTTTCCGGCGAGAGCTCGGCGTGCCGCAGGAAAAAAGGGGTTCTGCAGAGGTCAACGCATAGGCAAGCTCCAAAGATACAGAGATCGACAGGGGCACCGCTCGACCAGGCAAACCAAGCTACCATAGAGCCTCGATTTGCTTATGACTTCAGCCGGATACCGGCACATCATAAGTCTCTGATAAACATCCAGGCAAAGCTCACAGTAAATGCCCTCGGAGACCCCTATGAGGAGGAAGCAGATCGCGTCGCCCAACTTGTCTCGCGACCGCAGAACGCTGGTTCTCCGGCATCGGTGAGGAAGCTCCAAGTTGGGATGTCCAATCACGCGATAAGTCCCTTCCGGATCTCGCCCTTCGTCCAGCGCTCTGCATCTGATGATGGCGGGTCCGGCGGCTTTGCCGGGTCGATGTCTGAGCCAGCCTTGGAGGCGCAACTCCTCGGCGGCGCAATTTCCGGCCAGCCATTACCGTTTGCTGTGCGGGAAAGGATGGAGGATCGCTTTGGGGTCAATTTCAGGGATGTACTGATCCACACAGGAATTGAGGCGCACCGCATGGCCGACGAGGTCGAGGCACTCGCCTTCACCCACGGGCGGAACATCTATTTCGCCACAGGCGCCTACGCACCCGGCACGACCTCCGGTGATAGTCTTCTTGCCCATGAGCTAACCCACGTCGTGCAGCAGTCGGGTGGAGCATCCTTGCCCTCAGGCCTAACGACGATCCAGCGCTACCGCATCCGGGGACCTGCCTTCCACAAGGGGACCGAGGATCGGTTCGTAGCAGCGAACAAAGGCCTAGTCACCGAGGCGCCGCTTCCCGGTGCCACCAGCATGAAGTCCTTCGATTTTGAGGCAGTTGGTTTTCCCGATCTCTACAAATCGGATGTGAAAGACACGGCTATTGGGGTCCGCGGCGAGTACGAGACTGCTAAGGACGTCAACCCCTCCGATGATCCAAATAAAAAGCGCAGATATGTTGCCCTGCGCAATTTGGAGAGGACGGCCAAGCCAAAAGACAGGGTTACATACAGCCCCATACCGCAAGGTGACACATTGCCCCTCTCCGCAGAGTTCCCTGAGAAGGTAGAGGTCGGCGACATCAAGCCGATCTGGATGGTGGCGGGCAAGCCCGTAGTCGAAGGGGCAGCTCTGGGCACGGCACAACTCGCTAACTACCAGACAGGTATCGCCGAGTTCGTGAAGACCGCCGCCGCTGACAAGAAAGTTAAACGGGGTACCATCTCAACAGGCGTGCTCTCGGGCCTCACTATCCCGCCAGAGCTCGATTACAAGAACTTCGAGAAGGAGAACAAGTCTCCCAGCAAAAACATCATCCTCACCGGAGACATAACCGGGAAACGGCGCTACTGGATGTTCGAGCCGCCCGGGACAGGGCTCTACTACTATTTCCACCTTGCTCACCCCAACCCATCGCCCGAGGCAAGGGATAAGCTGGAGGATGCATTCAATAAGCTGGAGCCGGTGAAGAAAGACCTGCACGTCCCGGATGACGGCATTAACAGCAAGCTTGGTCTGTCTAAGATGCCCAAGCGGCGGTCTGGTGCATCCGGACGGCGACGGCAGCAGGCGGTGGATGACCCCCGACGCAAGGGAGCTTTGATCAAGGGTTTTGCATATGGGTCAACCCAGGGAAATGTCCATGCAAGCACAGCGATTCAGCGCAAGGAGGGGACGCGGACAGAGAAGAATTGGAGCGCTCTTGGCAAGGCATGGGAGGAGAAGCGTGATCGCTGGGATAAGCAGTATGCCAAGCCGTTCCTGGGCTCCAAGGAGGGCAAGGCGCTCCAAGAGCGGGTGGAGATCAACGATAAGCTCGGCCTTAAGAACGATACCTCAGTGGGATCGATTGCCGATCTGGGAAGACATTTGAAGACTGTCGAGCTGTGGAGCGGCAAGACGGGATGGCTTCTGGGGAAGGCGCGCTTCGCCCTTGGCAGCACTTTCGATAAGATTGCAAAAGCCTTTGAGTGGGTTAAGGAGAAGCTCTCCAAGTTTTGGGAAAAGCTTGTCGGTGCCAAGAGCCCGGATGTCGGCATTGGCTGGCGCAAGACGCTGGTCAACCTCCTTGTCAAGGCGGTCAAGCTCGGCTTCCGCGAGCTCGTTTCAGTCTTCTTCGAGATGTGCACCAGCTGCCTGGAAGGAATTTTCCAGAAGGTTGTCAGGAAGTTCACTGAAGATATCAGCGAGGAGCTACAAAAGCACGTCTGTGAGCTGCAGAAACAGTTCAAGGGCTACGAGGATCTCCTCAAGACCGAGTTCGAGAAGCGTTTTGGGAGCTGGAACCAGTTAATTGAGGATCTCAGCACAGCGCAGCAGTGGGCGAACATCCTCTTCAGCATGGAGGCATTGATACGGCTTGGTCTGCAGGCTGTCTCCTGCCTTTCGCCGCCGGCGCTCGGCTGCCTCTGGGGGCTCGTGGCCCAGGTCGGCCTCGACGTCGCCCTCAGCCTGATCATGGGCACACAATGGTTTCAAGAGCATGTCATCAACCATCCTTCAGTGCGTGGCCTGATCAAGCAGTTTGCAGGACCGACTATACGATCATTGATTGCCGACACGCTGCGCGGTGTAGGATTGGAGGATTATGCCAAGGATATCGAACCGTGCAGTAAGGTCAAGGATCTGGAGGCGCCACCGGTGCCGCCGATCGACCCAATCCCTGCAGATAAATTCCAGGAGCATCGGGCGGAGTGGGAGAAAGCAAACAGGTCACAGATGCTCCAAGATCTGCAGTTCCGGTTCCACAGCAGTCTTGGGGTTCCTGCCACTGAAGCCGAGCTTGAACGGCTCGTCGATGCCATGGCACGTTCCGGCAAGTCGCCTGAGCAGCTAAAAGAGATCATCGAATCGACCCCGAAGTGGAGCAACGGCAAATATGATCTGGGTGCGATTCGACGCCGTCTGACAGGTACCAGCGATAGGCCTGGAACCGGCGGTCCGAGCCGTCCCGAGGTCGGCATCTCCAAGCGAATCGTGGTTCCAGGCAGCTCATCGGTAGAGGTAGGCCCACAGGTCTTCCAGCCACCGCCTGGAGAACCGTCGGGAGAGAAAGGATCGATCCTGCCGGGCGCCAAGATACGATTCTAGCATCTGATGGCAAATTGATAGGGCAATCAATGGACAATCAATGGAAGCTGGCGAATTTGAGGTAAATAGACATTCATCAGGGTAGGAGGTCAGAATAATTCCAACAGGTTTTCCAGGATCCCCGAGGATCCTCAAGGGCGGCATAGTCCTCATAGACCCGAGCACATCCATGGTACAGAGGATCATAACTCTGCAATATAATCCGGACAGCGTCAGCAGGTCATTTCAGATCAAGGGCATTGGAGACACCGGCGACAGATCCGAGGCCCTGCGCCTCAAAGGTCCGCCGGTGGAGACCATAAAGATCGAGGCGGAGATAGACGCCACTGACCAGCTCGAGGTCGCAGACGCCAGATCCACAGTCGTCGATGTGGGTATATTCCCACAGCTTGCGGCCCTTGAGACAATAATCTACCCTACAAGCACCCAGCTCCAGAACAACAACAGCATAGCCGGGGCTGGAAAGCTGGAGATCATACCCATGGAGACGCCCCTTGCCCTCTTCGTCTGGAGCAAGAACCGCATACTTCCGGTCCGCATAACAGATTTCAGCATCACGGAGGAGGCTTTTGACACTTCACTCAACCCCATCAGGGCCAAGGTGAGCATAGGAATGAGAGTGCTGACCGTCGACGACCTCGGATTCAGCCACAAGGGAGCCACCCTCTTCATGACATACCTCAGGTCCAAGGAGCGCCTGGCAGGGCTTAACGTCGGCGGCGCCCTGAACAATCTGGGAATAGGAGGAATACCTTGATAGATCCCATACAGGCCAGGATCAACTTCATATCAGACCCTGTGAAGGTCCTGGCAGACATAAGCGCCCAGGCGAATCTCTTTCCTCCCAACAGCAGGTACAACGGCATTGGCACTTCAGCCCTTATAGATTCCGAGGGCAGGAAGATCGTCTACCTCCAGAGACGCTTCATCCCCCAGCCTGAAAGGTTCGCACTCGTCCAGGAGCACACAGTGATCGACGGAGACAGGCTGGATAACATCGCAGCACAATATCTTGGGGACCCGGAGCTGTTTTGGAGGATCTGCGATGCCAATGGTGCCATGAACCCAGACGACCTGACGGCCCCGGATAGCATCGGGTATAAGATCCGCATAACTCTTCCTGAGGGCGTTTCGGGGGTCAGATATGGATAATGGGTTCTACCTGACGCTGATGATAGGCCCTATGGTGCCAGTGCCGGTCTCCCAGGAGATCATAGACGCCCTGGTGAGCGTCGAGGTCAAAAGCGATACGAATAATCCAAGCACATTCCAGCTCACATTCACACTCAGCACCAGGTCGCCTCTGCAGACCATCTTCCTCCTCACAGGAGGGATATCCATACCTATGGTGCGGGTGGTTGTAGCCATAACCATCGGCGGCGTGACTGAGGTCCTCATCGACGGCGTCATGACCCACCACCAGGTAACAGGAAGCTCTGATCCAGGCCATGCAACCCTCACGATCACAGGAGAGGACCTGACCAGGATCATGGACTACTTCGATCTAAGCGGCATACCCTATCCGGCCATGCCCGATTTCGCAAGCGCCCTCCTGGTCCTGGCCAAGTACGCGCCCTTCGGGGTTATACCGGAGGTAATACCGAGCCCCCTGATAGACATATCGCTGCCGATCCAGCAGTATATGAGACAGCAGGGGACGGACCTCAAGTTCTTGAAGTACATTGCCAAGCTCAGCGGCTATGTCTTCTATGTGGAGCCCGGGCCAGTCATCGGCACTAGCATTGCCTACTGGGGTCCTGAGGTCAAGGTCGGAGTACCTCAGCCCGCGCTGAATATGAACATGGATGCTTTTACTAACGTCGAATCTCTGAACTTCAAGTTCGATACGGAGCATAAGGTCTTGCCTTTGATCACCATCCAAAACGACCTCACAGGAGTTCCTATCACCATCCCCGTGCCTGATGTGACGCCCTACAGTCCGCCCCTGGGATTGATCCCGCCAATCCCCAAAAAGCTGGTAAGGATCTCTGGTACGGCCAATATGAACATGCTCAGGGCAACCCTCATAACACTGGCAAAGATTGCCAAGACTTCTGAGGCCGTTACTGCTGAAGGAACCCTGGACTCAGTCAGGTATGGCCGTGTCCTGAGGCCCCACAAGCTTGTGGGAGTTAGGGGCGCCGGGACTGCCTTCGACGGCCTGTACTACGTCAGGAGCGTCACCCACAGTATCAAGCGGGGAGAGTACAAGCAGAGCTTCACGCTGAGCCGAAACGGGCTGATATCTACTGTCAGCGAGGTGCCTGTATGAGCGGATTACTGTTTGATCAAGAAGAAGATGATCTTAGCCCTCCAGAGAGGTACTACGGAAAGTATCGCGCCATTGTTCTCAACAATGTGGACCCCCTGCTCCAGGGCAGGATACAGGTCATAGTGCCTGATGTATCCGACTTCCTGCCAACGACATGGGCCATGCCCTGCGTTCCTATCGGCTGGAAGCAGATGGGATTTCTGTCAGTGCCGCCTGTCACATCAGAGGTCTGGATAGAGTTCGAGCAGGGCAACCCGGATAAGCCCATCTGGACAGGGTGCTTCTGGGGAAACCCCCTTGACGTGCCCAAGATGGCACTCACGACCCCCCCGCCTGCCCCTGGAATATTTATCCAGCTTCTCAATAACAGCATCGTCATCAACAATGCGGGCATCTTTTTGCAGAGCAGCCCAGTTCTTGGAACCCCTGGGATATCGATCACCCCTGCAGGCATAATACTTCAGGACGGCGCAGGCGGCATGATTACAATAGCCGGCGGAGTGGTCACCATCAATCAGGGGGCTTTGCTGATCAAATAACCATCTCAAGAGAGCTTTCGCTATGCCAGGATTTCTAATGCATTTGGGAGCCAAGGCTACCTGTCCTCATGTCAGCGGTCAGGTAGCTGTAGTTGCTTCAAACCCCAGAGTATTTGTTATGGGTGTCTTTCAGGTTGCAACCCTGAGCGATATTCAGTCAATTGCAGGCTGCCTCTTCCAGATTCCTGTGCCTGGGGGGACGAAGCCCCAGCCGTGTGTTCTGGCGAGGTTCGCACCAGCATCAAGGGTGCTTGTGAACGGCCAGCCGGCAGTCCTGGCCCAGGTCCCGGCCGGACCGTCTCCTCCGGGGGTCTGTCAGAGCGTAGAGCAGATCCCTCAGGGACCGCCCATCATCAATTCAGTCCAGACCAGAGTAATGGGGATGTGAGCAATGAATATTGATTATCCTTTTCACTTCGACGGGGAAGGCAAAACAGCCACTGTTGACGACCCCGGCCACATCAGGGATATGATTGAGCAGTTCCTCTTTACCAACCCTGGAGAGAGGGTCAACCGCCCTGATTTCGGCAGCGGCCTTCTTCAGATGGTGTTCGCTCCAAACAGCCCTGAGCTTGCAGCAGCTCTTCAGTTCACGGTTCAGTCAAGGCTCCAGCTCTGGCTGGGAGATCTGATTGATATCAACTCGGTTCAGATATCGAGCGAAGAATCGGCATTGAATGCGGTGATACAGTACACTCTGAGGCGAACGGGCGAGGTGTATGTTCAATCCTTTGAGAGGGGAGCCCAGTGAACAGATCCGAAGTTTGCAATGAGGAGCGACGGAGGCAGATACTCAGCGATCCCATGGACGGCCAGCAGACGGGGCTGAACGGGATAGACTATATCGAGGTCGCAGATGCCAGCCAGAAGGGGTGCACTCTGAAGGTCTACCTCTTTGGCAAGCTCAAAGGCGCCATCTCCAGGGAGAACGTGAGAATAGAGGGGGGAAGGCGCATTCGCAACATCGGGGTGACGGATGTCAAGCTTATCCAGAGCCAGGACCCGGATCAGGACGATTTTCTCAGGATAGAGCTTGATAAGCTGGGGGATATGTCGAATTACACCCTCAAGCTTGTGAATGCCGTGAAGGGTCGCCATGAGAAAGGAAGCCTGGCTGGATTCGATCCTGTCTACTCCCAGGCGGATTTTAGCTTCGCCGTCCTCTGCCACAGCGATCTGGACTGCAAGGTCAGCAAAGCATGCCCGCCAGAGAGGCGTGAAGAGCCCGATATCAACTACCTGGCCAAAGATTACTCGAGCTTCAGGCGCCTCATCCTGGATAGGATAGCCCTCATCATGCCTGGATGGCAGGAGCGCCACATCCCAGATGTGGGAATAGCATTGGCAGAGCTGCTGGCATATGTCGGCGATTATCTCAGCTATTACCAGGATGCTGTGGCTACAGAGGCATATCTGGGAACGGCCCGGAGAAGGACATCTGTACGCCGCCACGTCAGACTGGTCGATTACCATATGCACGAGGGCTGCAATGCCCGTGCCTGGGTCTTTGTCAAGGCTGATACAGATATTGATCTGAGCCCTGAAAATATTTACTTCATCACCAGCTTCCGCGACGGGTCCCAAGGATCTGCCGCATTCTCGGCCCAAGACCTTGAGGGCGTGCCCGAAGGCACCTACAAGGTCTTCGAGCCCTTACTGGAAGCCTCTGGAGGTCTTCTGGAGGGGGGTGATATAATCGACCCGGGCGGGCTCATAGGTCTGATGAAAGCGTCTCAGAATCCAAGGGATGAAATTGCCCTGTGCTTTTATAACGAGCTCTCAATGGGGACCAGGGAGATGCTGGATGATTACAAAGAACCCGGACAGGTTTCCCCTGAGCTTCTCAAGGCACTGATATATGACCTCAACAGGCTGATAATAGATGGATGTATAAGCAAACACCTCCTGGCCAGGACCTTCCCTCAGGAGATCAGGAGCAGCAGCCTGCACATCTCAGTCGCCAACAATGAGATACCTATCTACACCTGGTGCGATACCGAGTGCTGCCTGCCAAAGGGAGCTACAAGCGCTACTCTTCTTGATTCATGGGTGGTTACTGGTCCCGGCGCAGAGGCAGGACAGATACAGGGGAAGGGGCCTGCTATCAAGCCTAAAGTCAGGCGCTCTCTCAACCTGAAGCCAGGCGATTTCCTCCTCTTTGAGGAGGTTCTGGGGCCAAGGACGAACCGGCCCGAGGATGCCGATAGCAGCCACAGGCAGGTCGTGAGGCTGACAAAGGTGAGCACGACCACTGATCCCCTCTTAACGGTTAGCGTCAGGGGAATACAGAAGAATCTGGCCACTCCCCTTGTGGCGGTCGAGTGGTCTGCAGAGGATGCCCTTTCTTTTCCTCTGTGCATATCCTCCCAGGGCCAGGTGCCGGAATGCGCGCCTATTCCGGGAGTGAGCGTGGCCAGGGGGAACATAATACTTGTGGACCACGGCAGGACTGTGAAGGAGGGTCCTCTTGGACCTGTGCCCTGCAGGGTGGTCACTGGAAAGTGCGAGTGCGGAGAGCTGCCTGCTGAGGTATCAATTATTCCTGATACATTCCAGCCGTGCCTGAAGAAATTCCCTCTGACGTTCAGCCAGCCTCTGCCACAGGGAGGACCGGCAAAGGGCCTGCTGGACCAGGACCCGAGGAAGGCTGCGGCCCAGGTCTGGCTCCTTGGCATGCCTACCAGGTGCATGGATGGTCCCAGAGAATGGAATGTCCGGCACGACCTCCTGGGAAGCAGTGGAGATGACGACAGCTTTGTTTCAGAGATCGATGAAGGTGGAACTGCATGCCTTCGCTTCGGCGACGGAGAGCTTGGAAGGATGCCGGATGCCGGGACTGAGTTCAGCGCCCTTTACAGAGTAGGCAATGGCATCGAGGGCAATGTGGGCGCAGAGTCCATATCTGCAATTGTCTTCAGGCAGCCGGTCCAGGGCGCCGTATCCCTGGTTAGAAATCCCCTGCCTGCAGAGGGAGGCTCTGATCCAGAGCCCATAGAAGAGGTGAGACTCCTGGCGCCAGGAGCCTTCCGCCATGAGATCCAGAGGTGTGTGACCGCAGATGATTATGCTGAGGTGGCCCAGAGAAACCCCAAGATCCAGAGGGCTGCTGCAGCCCTTGGCTGGACTGGAAGCTGGTACGAGGTCCAGGTGGCTGTGGACCCCCTGGGAAAGGAAGAGGCTGATCAGGATCTTTTGGAGGAGATTTATAGAGATCTTCAAAGCTTCAGGCGCATAGGCCATGACCTGAGGGTAACGGGCGCTCAGTACGTACCCCTGGACATATCCCTGGATGTGTGCATAAAGCCAGGTTATCTCCGCGCCCATGTTGTGGCCGCTCTCCTGGATGCATTCGGCAACAAAGTCCTTCCAGACGGCAGTCTGGGCTTCTTCCACCCTGATAATCTGACATTCGGAGAGGGCATCTACCTGAGCAGGCTGGTCTCAACGGCCCAGTCAGTAGATGGAGTCGAGAGTGTGAAGGTTGGAAAGCTTCAGCGGCTCGGCGAGGGGCCGAATAATGAAATAGAGAGTGGTCTTCTGAGGCTTGGCCCTCTGGAGATCGCTCAGATGGACAACGATCCCAATTTTCCTGAAAGGGGCTGGCTGAAGATCAACCCCATAGGTGGACGATGACACACATATGCGGCTGCTGTGAGGGGATCAGAAGGCTGACGCCTCTGAAGATCGAGAACAGACCGGGACTTTCAGCCCTCAGATACAGGGTGGGAACCTACTCCAGCTTCATGGAGACGATGCTGGCCGATCTATCCTCTTCTCCCTCATTTGAGCCTCCGTGTACCCAGGCCTCAGGGCAGACGCCTGCAGCTTCTTCGGGCGTGCAAAACGGGATAACAGTACCATCGCCGCTCCTCGGTCTCAGGACCCGAAGAAGCGATGACCCTGCCATTGCTCTCATTGATGCCTGGGCGACGGTGGCCGATGTCCTCACCTTCTACCAGGAGAGGATTGCCAACGAGGGTTACCTCAGGACTGCAACTGAGAGGAGGTCCGTCCTGGAG
>DATMZB010000138.1:0-4086 GCA_035560655.1 Methanotrichaceae archaeon
CTCTCAATCTCAGCCTTGAGTGATTTTTTCCCGCAGATGCGCCTTAGGATTGCAGACACCAAGGGCAGCCCGGTCCGTTAGTATCTCTCCAAAATCAGAATGTGATATCAGGAGGCGGCAAAAGCCACACTAGCCAAAGCCTGCGATCCTGAATACCTATCTGCTTTCGCCTGCCTCCAGCCTCTCAGCCTGTGAGAACGCAGCATCGGCATCAGCACTCCGGCCAAGCGCCATAAAGGTCAGGCCTCGGCTATACCAGGCCTTTGCATACCCCGGATCAAGCTCGATTGCCCTGTCCAGGCAGGCCAGTGCCTGATCATATCGGTCCATGCGCCTCAAGGCCTCGCCCTTATTGCAGAATGCCTCGGCATACTGCGGGTTTTGCTCTATAGCCCTATCCAGACAGTCTACGGCCTCATCATACCGCCCAAGCTTTCCCAGAGCTGCTCCTTTATTGTTCCAGGCCTCGGCGTTCTTCTGGTCCAGATCTATTGCGCGGTCGAAGCTTGTCAGGGCCTCATCATACATCTCCAGCAGTCCCAAGGCTGCGCCATGGTTGTTCCAGACATCGGGCCTGTCGGGCCTCAGCTCAACAGTCCTGTCATAGCAATCCAGTGCAAGGTCGTGCCTGCCAAGCTTTCCAAGTGCGACCCCTTTGTTGTACCAGGCCTTGGGAAACCCTGGGTCTATCTTTATCGCCATATCAAAGCAGATAACGGCCTCAGCATACTGGCCGCGATCGTAGAGGTCATTTCCCTCATCAACCCAATCGATAGCAGACCGGCTCTCGCCTGACGCCGATGTTGGCGGGATCTCTGATCTCATGCATCCGGGTACTGCTGATGACTGTAAAGCTCTGTTGGCGAAGTGGGTCTGCAGGCTGAAGAATGATGGACCACAACTTTATTGAGACTGCCCTGGAGGGACACTAAGGGAGCACGATGAGGAAGGATGCAGAGGTAATCGACAGAGTTGAGAAGCTCTTCCCTGGAGCGATGGTCAGGAGATCCAGAAAGATATATAACAAGAACTCCCAGATACACGTCCTGGATGTAACGGGCCATGAAGGCCGTGCCGGGGAGAAGGTGGCAGCCAAGCTCTTCTACAACTATCAGCCCCAGCAGGTGGCCTCAGAGTTCATGAACCTGGGCCATTTCTATGTCTCGTGCCGCTCTGACAGCATATCCGCTCCCGAGCCGTTATATGTCCACCCTGAAGGCGGGCTTATGGTGATGAGATACATCGAAGGCACCAACCTGGGATGGATGCTCCACGGCATCAGGCCTGCAGACGGGCAGAGGCTGGCGGAGGTCATGGACCTCTCGGCCGCGGCACTGGCCAGGTTCCACAGGCTCTTCAAGATGCCGGGATATGGACCCATGATCATAGACTCCATATCCAAAGAGAGGGACATCAACGCCTGCATAGAGTGCTGTCGCGAAAGGGCCGGCAGCTGCAGCCTGGACTTCAGGATCAGGCCCTTCTTCGACTTCTCGGCCTGGAACATAATGGTCGGGCCTGAAGCCAGGCCAAGGATTTACCTCATAGATTTTCCCAAATCCGATTACCTGTCCACGCCTCACCTGGACCTCGGAAGGTTCAAGTTCAGCCTGGAGCTCATAAAGCAGTACCCGCCATCGAAGATCATCGGCCTGAACTGGTGGGATGCTTCTGTCCTGTATGACAGGTTCCTGAGCAGGTACTGCCAGGAGATGGCAGTGGAACTGAGCCAGGAGGACCACAGGCTCATAGAGTGCTTCAAGGCCGCAAATATAAGGCGGTCTCAGGACATCAGCCGCAAGTCCAAGTTCAACTGGCGCTCCAAGCTGGAGAGATTTTACCTGAAGACATTTAGCAAAGCGTGGCTGGAGTCGGCAAAGTCCGGCTCGCACTAGCACAGCACAACTAGGCCAGATAGCGCCGCAAACGCCGCCTGATGAGCCATTTTGCACGATGAACTATATTGCCTGACGAATCATTTTGCAGGCATGAGGCGTGAATAAAAGTAATGAAAAAAGAATGAAAGTCCTGGCCTCATTCCGGCCGCATGTACCTGATTCATAACCTGGATGGAGATGCGCTCAGGCCGAACTCCATAAGAGCATCCCCAATCTCCTCGTATGACAGGTACAGCTCGTCTTTCTGGCGCTCAATCTGTCCCACCTTGGGCTCTGCTGAGAGCCAGATCTGGAGCAGGTCTCCCCGGACCATCTTGATGCAGGCCAGCATATCTGCCTGGGAGAGCCTGTAGACTATATGGCTCCCTGTGTGGGAGTATACCATCTGGAGTGTCCGGCCTTTAGCCGCTCCACGTACTCGCCCCACTCAAGCCCGCCTGGAATTTGTGCGCCATCCGCCCTCACAGGCTGGAGATCTATTGTGAGGTTCAGGTGAGCCCTGTCTCCTGAGACCTTCTGGCTTATGCTCTTCATAACGTCGCTGTAAACCGGGCTGCTCTTATTCACATGGAGGCTCTGGCCTCTGAAGACCTCATTTGCGACCTCGGGGAAGAAAGGTGCAAGCCTTATGCTCTCTGTGGGCGGTGTGGCCAGGGATACTCCTACAAAGAAGATTGCGCTTAGAGATAGACCTACCAGGACACCGTGCTCTGTAAGAAAAGGCGAGATAGTATCCAGCGACTGGTGGAGCCAGAACATCTCATAGGAGATGAGGGCGATCTGAGCGCCTCCACCGGCGATAAGAGCTGCAAGCGCGCCCCACTTGGTGGCTCGCTTCCAGTAGAGACCGCCGATTATTGGGAAGAAGTATGAGGTAGTGCCAATCACCGTGGCTATGATCACGGCATCCATGATGCTATCCATATTCAGGGCTATGAAGGCGGATGTGGCAATCATAGCTATGACTAAAGCCCTGTTTATGGTCAGCATCTTTTTCATTGTGGCGCCCGGCATTATGTGCCTCTGTATCAGGTCCCTTGAGATGCAGGATGCACCCGAAGTGGCAAATGTGGATGTGCAGGACATGCATGCAGCCAGGAATCCAATTGTTAGCAGTGCCAGGAGCAATGGGGATACATTGTCGCTGATGAACCTCGGATAGAGCATCTCTGCTTCTACCTCGCTCCCGGGCATAGGGTACAGAGCACTGAGCCCAATGGCTGTCAGGAAGCAGCACAAGTAGATAAACGCCATGAGCGCAGCTCCCAGGATCAGGCCTCGCCTGGCTGATTTCTCATCACGAGCAGCCCAGATCTTCTGCCAGGGGTCCTGCTCAGCGACCCAGCCGGGCAGGAGGGCCATCTGGAACACAAGCGCTCCCAGGATGCCTCCCATGACAAAGGGGTTCCACCAATCAGGGCCGCGAGCAGCGGCTGTGGCTGTGAGTGATATGCCTTCACGGACTGGGAGCATCAGAGCCAGTGCTGCTACAGATATTGCCAGCCCTGCAAGCAGCGCATATTTGGGCAGGTCGGCCCATACAACAGCCCGAAAGCCGCCCACGCTCACGTAGAAGGCAACTGATGCGGCCATTATGACTATGGCCCAGAGAGGCTGGACCACATAGAAGGTTTCTAGCACCAGTTTAAAGCCTATGAAATCGGTAACTGAGAAGAGTATCATCATTATCGTGACTGCCAGAGCCACTGGCGCCCTGATCAGCGGGTCGTACCTTATCTCCATGAGCTCGGGCTGAGTCAGGGCCGGGATGTTCTTGATCCTTCCTGAGATGGCCGCAACTATCAGCAGTGCGGCGATGTTGGGGAAGACCCAGACCCAGATCGAGCCAACGCCAATGAGAAGAAACAGGCCTGTTGACAGAAGCAGTGCGCTCGCATTGATCCATGATGCTGCTGTTGACAGGCCTATGATTCCAGCGCCAAGCTCCCTTCCGGCAAGCCAGAAATCAGTGACCGATTTCTGCTTGCGAGAGGTGTAAAGGCCGATGCCTGCCAGCATCGCTATGAACAGGCCGAGGAAGACCAGGAATAGATGATAGGAATCCATTGGATCACCTCAGGAGGCAATGCCTCTGCACATGAAACTGGGTCCAACTCCAACACATTCTGCTGCTATTCTCATCTCATTGGTTATCCTTTCAGCTACGGCATACTCCATGATTCCCAAC
>DATMZB010000139.1:0-6509 GCA_035560655.1 Methanotrichaceae archaeon
ATGCGTTGAACAGCTCTCTTTTAGGTCGTGGATGCGGGTTACTGAAAGAACTCATAATAGTCGACGATTGGCAATATTTTTTGCAGAGATACGTATAGTGCTAATTGTTGGTGTTCTTCTGCAGCTCATATGCATGACCCAAAAGCCCAAGCTTGTCGGAAAGGAATCATAGCATTTTTGGGCAAGATTTAACACCCATTAGCTACCGGATAATGAATCTTCTTTTGAGCCAAGTACCGACGAGCTGGGCTATCACTCAAGGCCGTCGGCCTGAGAAACAGTCCCCCTGGAGAATGGCAAATACTTGAATAGATCCACGCCTCATATTCAGGTCGGTGATCAGTGATGAAGATAAGTGCGAGAAATATTCTGAAGGGCAAGGTAACGAAGATCGTAAAAGGCCCGGTGAGCACTGAGGTCATGGTCGAGCTTCCAGGCGGGGACATCATAACTTCAGTGATAACCAGGGAGTCAGCAGATAGCCTCGGGCTTTCTGAGGGAAAAGAAGTCTATGCCGTGATCAAAGCAACCAATGTCATGATTGCCACTGATTGATTCCATCTGAGAATCCATTGACCCTTAGCATGCGCCTTTCCGGATGTGGCCAGGCTGAGGCTGTCCTCCGGTTTTTTATTCGATAATTGCCACTTCTCGGCGTCAGACATCAAAGGCTTTCTTTTGTCAGGGATTATATGACATTTAAATCATGATCTGATAGAGGCTTCAAATGGCTGAGCACATCTCCGGCAAATCTGTAATCAGGCCTGCGATGTACCCCCACGTAAGCACAAGCGTTTACTGGAAGTCCGGCATTCCAGTTCCTATGCAAAACTTATTAAGCCTTACTGTGCCATAGAGCCAGCCCATGGGGCTCTGCATGGATGATGTACTGCAGAAGATCGCCGATCCAGAGCTGCGCTCTCAGGTGGCAAGGGTTGCCCCCTTCCATGGTTACCTGAGCACGGGAGCTTTCATCGGCATCCAGATGCTGAGTATTGCCAGGAGGGTTCTAGGCACAGGGACAGACGACCGGCTGTTCGTCACCTGCGAGACCTACAACTGCCTTCCTGACCCATTCCAGGTGCTGGCGGGCTGCACCATTGGAAACAAGGGCTTGAAGATAGAGAATCATGGTAAGATGGCAGTCACTGTCGCCAGGCGTGCACCAGCCGGCAGCAAGATCAAAGGCGTGAGGATAGTGCTCGACCCGGCGAAGACTGTTTCCTACCCAAGGCTCCATGCCTGGTACATGAAGACCGATAAGGTCCCCCATCCAGAGGCCATATCCATATTGATCGATGCCGGAGAGATGGTTTACACCTACCGTGTCATTGACCTGGTGGTGCCAGAGAAGCCCAGGAAGCAGATAGCCATCTGCGATGCCTGCAATGAGAGCTTCGTTCAGAGGGAGAACGAGTTGCTCTGTGTGCCCTGTTTTGAAAAGTCACGGCGGTTGATAGTAGATGCCCAGTAGATTGGTTCCATCCGTCTGCCCCTATTGTGCAGTGGGCTGCGGGTATTATCTCGTGGTGGAGAAGGATAGAGCTGTAGGTATAGAGTATATGCCCGACCACCCTACGTGTGAGGGCGCGCTCTGCCCCAAAGGCAACGCCTCACTGGAGGTGCTCAATAACCCTGAGCGGCTGCGCTATCCCATGAAGAGAGCAGGAGACGAATGGATCAGGATATCCTGGGACGAGGCTTTGGACATGGTTGCCCGGGGCCTCTCCAAGAGCATCAAGGAGCACGGTCCAAAGTCGCTTGGGTTCCTCGCCTCGTCCAGGTGCAATAACGAAGAGAACTACCTGATGGAGAAGATGGCCCGGATGCTCGGGTCTCCAAATGTTGACAACTGCGCAAGGCTCTGTCACTCTCCAACTGTGGTGGGCCTTGGAGCGGTCCTTGGCACAGGCGCCATGACCAACAACATCCTGGACCTGGAGAACTCCAAATGCATCCTGGCCATTGGCACCAACTTCACAGAGGCCCATCCCATAGTCTCAAGGTGGGTCCACAAGGCCAAGGATCGGGGAGCCACAGTGATCGTGGCAGACCCGAGGATCACATCGACATCATGGATGTCTGATATCCATTTAAGGATTAAACCTGGAAGCGACATAGACCTCCTGCGCGGGATGATGAAGGCCATAGTCGATGAAGGCCTCCTGGATAAAGAGTTCATTGCCTCCAGGACTGACGGAATTGATGATCTCCTAAAGAGCCTGGAGGGCTACTCTGTGGAAGAGGCGGCAGAGCTTACGGGCGTTCCTGCCGGGGATATAGTCAGGGCTGCAAGAGCTTATGCCAGATCTCCTGCCTCTGCCCTGCTTTACTCAATGGGCATCACACAGCACGTCTGCGGCACTGACAACGTGAAGGCCTGTGTCACGCTGGCATTGATCTGCGGCCAGATAGGAAAGCCTGGAGCTGGCGTCATGCCAATGAGGGGACAGAACAACGTCCAGGGGACCTGCGACATGGGGTCCATGGCCGAGTTTTATCCCGGATATAAGAGGGCTTCTGACCCGAGTTCAGTTGAATTTTTCAAGGCAGGCTGGAATGTGCCTGACCTGCCAGCAGGCCCCGGCCTTACATCCACTGAGATGACTGATGCTGCCTTGGAGGGCAAGATCAGTGCCATGTACATCATAGGGGAAGATCCAGTGGTGTGCGATGCCAATGTCAGCAAGACCCAAAAGGCACTTGAGAACCAGGACTTCCTCGTGGTGCAGGAGATATTCATGACAGCCACTGCCCAGATGGCGGACGTGGTCCTGCCCGCAGCTGCATGGGCCGAGAAGGACGGGTCCTACACGTCCATGGAGCGCCGTGTCCAGTGGGTCGATAAGGCAGTCTCTCCAGTAGAGGATGCAAGAGAGGGCATATGGATAATCAGCCAGATCGCAAGGCGCCTAGGCCTGAGTTTCAACTATTCAGGCGCGGCAGATGTCCTGTTAGAGATAAACCGCCTTGTGCCCCAGTACGGCGGAATGACAAAGGAGAGGATCTCTCAGACCGGCGGCCTGAGGTGGCCCTGCCCCGATGAGAAGCATCCAGGCACAGACATCCTCCACCGTGAGAAGTTCTCAACTGTTGACGGCAGGGCCAAGATCGCAACAGTTGCCAACAAGCCACCCGCAGAGATGACAAGCCCCGAGTTTCCCATACTGCTCATGACCGGCAGGATAGTCGTCCACTACAACAGCGGCTCCATGACGCGCCGCAGCCCGTCGCTCCTGGAGAGGGACTCAGAGCTCTATGTAGAGATGAATGAGGAGGATGCATCAAGGCTCAATGTATCCGATGGAGATATGGTTGTGGTGAAGACCAGGCGCGGCAAGGCCAAGGCACGTGCCAGAGTCTCTGACAAGGTAAAGCCAGGGATCGTCTTCATGCCGTTCCACTGGAAGGGTACCAACCTGATCACCTCAGATGCACTTGACCCTGTATCCAAGATACCTGAGTACAAGGTTGCAGCCTGCAGAATAGAGGCACAGATTTAGGTACGGTGGAAAAAATGAGCGAAAGCTGGCATTCAGACCGCATAGAGAAGCCTGCAAGCTACTGGAAAGACGAGCGCCTGGATCCACAGCCCACATTCAGGTCCAGGAAGTGCCTGGAGGTCTCTGGCAATGAGAGGCGGGAGATAGATGCGGATGTTGCAGTCGAGGTGAACCTGTCCATCATGGTGAACGGCAGCTGCATGACGGCTCTTGCAGCTCTGCCCGACCATCTCAAGGAGCTGGCTGTCGGGTTCCTGGTCTGCGAGGGCGTTGTTGGAAGCTTCCAGGAGATCACATCTGTCCAGGTGGACGGCAATGCCCTGATCTGCGAGACCAGGGACCAGAAGGCTCTGCCATGGAAGGGACACCAGTGCTGCAGTGTTGGAGGGAATTCAACCGAGGGCTTGAAGCCAGTAGTATCTGATCTGAAGATAAAGGCAGATGACCTCCTCAGGGCAGTGGACGGGCTAAACCAGAAGGCATTGCTCTGGAGGCGGACTGGAGCCACCCATATGTCCATAATCTGCAATGCCCGGGGCGAGAATCTGGCCTCGTGCGAGGACGTGAGCAGGTCCAGCTCAGTTGACAAGACTGTGGGACAGGCGCTCCTATCTGGTGCAGACCTGTCCAGGTGCGCCCTGATCACAAGCGGCCGACTCTCAGGCGTCATGGTGGCCAAAGCAGCCAGGGCAGGATTCCCCGTACTTGTCAGCAAGAGCGCTGCCATGAACTCAGGAGTAGAACTGGCAGAAAAGATCGGCATGACCCTTGTGGCATTTGCAAGAAGCCCTAACCTTTACATATATACGGAGGTGGGAAGGGTACTTTAGTTCTGGACGGAATTAAATTAGACCATGGCTCTCCCGGGCACCCATTGATGAGAACCACGTGCCCGGGATGGTCACTAAAAGCCGGAATTTTAGGATATTTTGATCATTATCTTGGCAGACCCTATCGGCTCATGCTTACAGAGATCTCCCTGGACCTGGCAATGCCACTTCTGAGCGCATCCAGGAATGTGGACCCGGAGCGCAGGCTTTCGACTATGGCCTCTGTTATTCCTCCCTTGGTTGACATTCTCCTGATGTATTCTTCCCTTTCCAGGTCTGAATCTAAGACAGGCATCACATCCTTTGCCCAGCTGTAAATCTCTCTGAAATCAGGATACTCTTCAACGATCGCATCTATGGCAGGTCCAGCGCTGAGTTCCTTCATCCCGGCAACAAGAAGAGCTGCAGGGAGGCATACTCCGACTGTGAAGAAGTGCATCATCTCCTCATCAGAGAGCTCATAGACTCTCATGCCCATATGGGATAGAACCGATGCCAAAAGGTCGCTGTGCGGGTAGACTGCCACAATGCCCTTCTTCTCTTTGATTGTATCTGGCCCGCTTGGCATTATCCTGTGGACCTCGATGCCCAGCGCCTTTTCCAGGGATGCTCTGGAGATGCCTGCCATGCAGGAGACCACCAGCGATTGGTCATTGAAGGATAGACCTTTCAGGTCTTCAAATGCCTGAGGCCTCACTGAGATGAAGGTGATGTCCGAACTCCGGCATATCTCCTGGTTTCCTGAGATATTCTGGGCTAAGCCTGCCATCTTGATCTTCTCTAATGTGGAAGCCCGCCCTCCGTAGGAGACCCTGAGTGCATCTCTTGGAAAGCCGTGGTCTATTATCTGCTCTGCAAACGTCCTTCCTATGTGGCCACAGCCTATTATGCCGACTGCATTCTTGGTCAGATATTCCGGTCCTTCACCAGCCATATGATTTGGATTGGTCAGAGAATATTAATTGCTTTTGCAGCTGGCATGAGCGTTATCATTAGACTGCGTTCTTATGTTCAAGCCATTATGGCAGAGCCAGCATTCTCTAGTCCGACGTTAACATAATCTTTTTATCGTCAGCCGATTCGTTTAACATAGTGATAAATTATGGATAGTAGAGCTTCAAAAATATCCCTGCTTTTAGTTGCAGCTATGGTATGCGTTGCCATCGGCGCAGCCGAAGACAGGCTTAAAATTGCGACCACCACAAGCCTATATGATACAGGGCTGCTTGACTACATAGAGAACCAATTTGAAGACAAGTACAATGTATCCATGAGCATAGTCTCTGGCGGAACTGGCATCGCCATACAGTACGGCCAGCGTGGAGATGTGGATGCTCTTCTGATCCACGACAAGGCCCGGGAGCTCAAGTTCATCCAGGACGGCCACGGGTTGGAGAGGCGGTGCATAGCTTACAACTACTTCGAGGTTGTGGGACCTGCAAATGATCCAGCAGGCATCAAGGGCATGAACGCCACCCAGGCCTTCAGGGTCATAATGGAGAAGGGGCTGTCTGAGCCAGACAAGGTCAAGTTCGTTTCCAGGGGAGACAACTCAGGCACCCAGGCCAGGGAGATGCTGCTCTGGCAGAACGCAGGCTACAATTATTCCCAGATCAACAACTCCGGGCCCTGGTACATAGATGCCGGAAGCGGCATGGGCGCTACATTGCTCCTGACCAGCGAGAAGCAGGCGTACACGCTCAGCGATACAGGCACCTTCCTGGCCTATCAGGGCAACTTAAGCCTGGTGCCTCTGATCCAGGGAGGAAGCGATCTTCTGAACACCTATACTGCAATTGCGATCAACCCAAGAAAGCACCCAGGAGTGAACTGTGAACTGGCAAACGAGTTCATCAACTACCTGGTATCTCCAGAGGGACAGAGCCTGATAGGCAGCTATGGCAGGGACAAGTATGGCCAGTCGCTGTTCTATCCGGCGGTCGGGAACTGCTCAAAGATCGGGTGCCCGGGGGCGGAGTGCGCCATGCCCACTAATGCGTCCTGCAGCGCGGCAGCTGAGCCTGCATGAACATCTGAGCTATCTACAGCCTGAGATGTCAGATTATGATTGGCGGCGGATCAGTTCACCAGGTTGAGATCTGGGGATCAGCCGCAATCCAGCCTTTTTAACTTCGTCAGGGAGCACAGAGGGGCGAAAGTCCCCGGTCTTTAGGCC
>DATMZB010000140.1:0-8220 GCA_035560655.1 Methanotrichaceae archaeon
CAGGACAGCTACCGATGCAGAGAAGGCAAGCGCTGATGAGATGAAGCGGATGGCCAATGAGAGGGCCAAGGCCGAGAAGGACAGGGCCGCAGCAGAGAAGAAGGCAGCCGATGTAAGAGCTGACACTGAGAAGAAGATAACCATAGCAAAGGCAGATGAGCAAAAGGCCATGGCCGATGTGAAGGAGAAGCTCTCTGACGTAAGGCGAAGGCTCTAGACAGCCCTCTTGGGTAGAGCCAGAGATTCCTGGCCACCCAGGATCTAATCCATAATTCATTTTTAGCTGAATTGCCATTTATTTGCCGATTAGCTAATATGATCTCCGTTTGGTCGACCCCTATCTATGGGTCCATAGACATAGCATTCACTTCTTCGCCGCAACAGTAATCTCTCATCAAATCCAATAGATCTTCATGAGATCATCGGCCTTTGCACTTTCAGCAGGCCTGTGGAAGGCGGGTATCGATTGAAGCCAGTGACCGACTCCCACGCCCAGCCCTTTGAGGAGGTTTTGAGGGCTGTGAAATCATCTCCCGAGGGCTTGAGCAGCTCTGCGGCAGCGGAGAGGCTGAAAGAATTCGGACCAAACACCCTGCCAGAGCCAAAGCTCCCGGGGGTTGCAGCCTACTTCCTGCGCCAGTTCTTGAGCCCCCTGATCTACATCCTCCTTCTGGCAGCAGTAGCCTCGATACTCGTGGGCGAGTGGTCTGATGCCGTATTCATCTTCACAGTCCTCATGGTCAATGCCAGCATAGGCACAGTCCAGGAGTACTCTGCACAGCGCAGCGCCGAGGCTCTGAGAAGTCTGGTCCATACCAGGACCAGGGTCATCAGAGACGGCACCGAGCTTGAGGCCGATGCCGAAGAGCTTGTGCCCGGAGACATAGTCCTGCTGGAGTCGGGCAGCAAGGTTCCGGCAGACGTGAGGCTGATCTCAGCGCAGGGCCTAAGGGTGGACGAGTCGCTTCTCACAGGCGAGTCGATGCCCGATTCCAAAGACCCGGAGCAGGTCCTTGGCTCTGATGCTCCCCTGGGCGACAGAGAGAACATGACATTTGCAGGGACGCTTGTGATCTCGGGCCGGGGCAGAGGCGTTGTAGTGGCAACTGGCCTCGACACCGAGGTTGGCAGCCTGGCTGCATCTCTCAGCGGCAGGGCCGAGACCAAGCCGCCCCTGATAATACGCATGGAGAGGTTCAACTCCAAGATCGCCATGGGCGTGGCTGCAGCGGTTGCAATCATCTTTGCAGTGGAACTCTACAGGGGAGAGCCCATCTACGATATCTTCTTCCAGTCAGTGGCCCTGGCAGTGGCAGCAGTTCCGGAAGGACTTCCGGTGGCCATGACGGTCGCCCTGGCAATAGGCGTGTCGAGGATGGCCAAGAGGAACGTCATAGTGAGGAGGCTGGTGGCGGTCGAGGCCCTGGGATCCTGCAACTACATAGCCTCGGATAAGACCGGCACTCTCACCATGAACCAGCTCACAGTGAGGCGCATAGCCATACCTGGCCAGGAACCCTGGGAGGTGACGGGTGCGGGCCTCTCTCCAGAGGGGTCGGTCACAGCCTCACACGGTGCCCTGACTGATGATGAAAGAGCTATCCTGGTGAGGCTGGCCAGGGCGGCAGTGCTTGCCAATGAGGGTGTCATGGGCTTAAGGGACGGGGTATGGACCGGCCACGGAGACACAGTGGACGTGGCGCTGCTGGTCATGGCTCTGAAAGCCGGCACCGGCCAGAAGGATGAGCTGAAGTCTCTTCCCAGGATCGATCAGATACCTTTTGAGTCAGAGCGCCAGTTCTCGGCAACGCTCCACAGCAGCAGCGAGGGCAGGACTGTCTTTGTCAAGGGCGCACCAGAGAGGCTCCTGAATATGTGCAGCGCCATGGCCGCGCCCGGAGGCGACATGCCTCTGGATTCCGGGGCCGTAGAGGACCAGGCCCGCAGCCTTGCCAGTGCAGGCTTTCGCATCCTGGCGCTGGCATCAGGCCCGTTCCCTGATGGGCAGGAGTTCGGAGAAGGTTCTCTCAAGGGCCTGACCTTCCTGGGCATTGTCGGGATGATAGATCCCCTCAGGCCCGAGGCCAGGGGAGCTGTAGAGGCCTGCCACAGAGCCGGGGTTGAGGTGGCAATGGTCACAGGGGACCACCCAACCACGGCACTGGCCATAGCCAGGGAGCTGGGGCTGGCTGAGGGTCCAGAACAGGTGGTCGCCGGGTCGGACCTCAAGGCTGCTGCTGAGTCTGGGAAAGAGGCGGTGGACGCCCTGACATCCAGGGGCAGGGTCTTTGCCAGGGTCGAGCCTCAGCAAAAGGTGCTCATAACCGAGTCCCTGGTGCGCCAGGGCAGGATAGTGGCCGTGACCGGCGATGGTGCCAATGACGCACCTGCTCTCCATGCAGCGCACGTGGGAGTGGCCATGGGAAAGGGCGGGACCGACGTGGCCAGGGAGAGCGCAGACCTGATCATCACGGATGACAACTTTGCCTCAATAGTGGCAGGAATCGAGGAGGGAAGGGTAACTTATGGCAATATAAGAAAGGTCATCTTCTTCTCTGTATCCACCGGGGCTGCAGAGCTCTTCATCTTCATCCTGGCCCTGATCTTCAACATGCCCCTGCCGCTCCTGGCAGTGCAGCTCCTCTGGCTGAACCTGGTCACTAACGGCATTCAGGACGTCGCTTTGGCCTTTGAGCCCGCTGAGGGCGGCGAGATGGCCCAGCCCCCAAGGTCGCCAAAAGAGCCCATATTCAACCGCCTCATGGTTGAAAGGGTGGTCATGGTGGCAGTGATCATTGGCGGGCTGGCGTTTGCCCTGTACTACTGGCTCATTATGAAGGGCTGGTCCCTGGATGATGCCAGGAACAGCACAATGCTCCTCATGGTCCTATTTGAGAACGCCATGGTCTTTGCCAGCAGGTCTGAGATGAGGCCGGTCTTCCGGTTGAGCCCGCTTAGAAATCCGCTGCTCCTGTCTGGGACCCTGGCGGCCACTCTGGTCCATGTGGCTGCCATGTACACGCCCTGGATAAGCGGCGTCCTGCGCATCCATCCAGTGCCGCTGGACCAGTGGACAGAGCTTCTGGTTATGGCACTGGCGGTCTTTGCAGCTATGGAGCTGTACAAGGTGCTGAGGCCAAGGCTGTGAAGTAATTATTGCCACAAATTTTTGCCTCAGATGATAGAGGATATTGCATGGGCGGGGGTATGAAGAATCCCATGATTGCAGCGGCTCTATCAATACTTGTGCCGGGCCTGGGCCAGATCTGGGCTCACCATGTCAGAAGGGGGTTTATCCTGTTCATTGTATTTTTCAGACCGGAGTGTACTTGAGAACTCAGCTCATGATTGGTCCATCTTGCCAGGCCTAAATCGTTTGGCGAAACACCATAATCTGAAAATGCAGATGATCTCCAGGGGCACGGGCTCAGGGAGATGAGGCAGTCAATCTCTCGCTGAGCATCATGGCTCCTGGAGCCTGCCGGGAATCCTTTCAGTCGCCCCAGAATGTGACCTGGTGAAAAGCCGACCTGGTGAGCTTAATGCCGCAGTTGGGGCAGTCCGTTGGAATGCGGCGCTTAATGTCCTCGGTCAGCAGGCTCTCATCAGGTATTACCACCGTATACCTGTAGCAGGAATTGCATGTGTATTCTAGTTCGTCCATTGTCCTTCACCATTCATAGATCTTCAATAGGATCATTTATCCCATCATTTTTCAGGCTCTCTCTGATGGTTATACAGAGGTGCATAATTAAATAAGTAATCCGACATAAGTAACGTAACTATGGCCCGCTACAGTAAATATCCATTTCAAGAGTATCCAATATCTCCAGGCCCTGAGAGATAATGACGGCATTGGAACCCAGTGACAGCACTTGGACCTGGTGACAGTACTGGGATATGGCGCTTTAGCGTATCCTGTCAGAGGAAGGTCAGTCCTTCAGGAAGGATCACTCTTTTGGCAGCCTCTCTTCAAGAGATTCCATTCTCTTCTGCAGATCCTCAACGGTGCTCCTGATCTCATGAATGGCATCGAGGATCTCCTTCTCTCTTGAGATCTTCTCTTCCTCAGATATAGCCCTCCTGCTCTCGGCGAGAGTTCTATTCTCCTCAGATTCCCACCTCTGACCTTCAGCCCGGGCCCTCTGTACCTCTGAATGGCCGCGCACCATCTCTGAGCTCCTCCTCGCCTCCTCAGATATCGCCCTCTGGTCCTCTGAGGCGATCCTCTCAGCTTCAGATCGGGCCCTCAGATCCTCAGAGACCCTCCTGAAGTCCTCAGATCGCTGTCTCATCTCCTCAGAGCTTTTCCTGATCTCCTCAGCCACCTGCCTCATCTCCTCAGAAGCCCTGGCCCGCTCCTCGGGACTGCCGGATCTCCGGTCTTCGGCAATGCTGAGAAGCCGCCTGGATACCTGGGCCAGCTCTCCAGAGCGCTCCCTGGCCTGTTGGGAGGCGTCCATGGCAGTGTCCGCAAGCCTGACGATCTCATCAGCGGCTCTGGCGGGTCGGTCGCGCTCTTCTCGGCTGCAATTCTCGGCCAGCTTTCTCCTGCCCGATGGCATACTCATTTAAAGCACTTCTGAGGATAAAGTACCAGCGTTGGAGAGCCTCGTCCGATGGGATCATATATCATGGAGAAAAACCAGCGTATTTAACTGGCTGAGGTTATTACGGGAGCGCCGAGATGTCAAGCGATAAACTCACTCAGAGGATATCTGATCTTTACAAGAACGTAGAATACATTAGAATGAAGAGCGTGATCGACCCGGGAGATGCCGGCGAGATCTTATCCGATGCCATGGAGGAGCTGCAGGTAAGCCTCGAAGAGCTATCCTCAGCTGAGGAGGAGCTCTGCCAGCAAAATGAGGAGCTCATAGCGGCCAATGATGCCCTCATGGAGAGCGAGGCTCGGTACAGATCCCTTGCCGAGAGCATACCCTCGATCCTGATGCGCTATGATCGGGACTTGCGGGTCGTCTACCTCAGCCCGCAGGCAGAGAAGATCACAGGCATCCCATCTGACAGGTTCACAGGCAGGACCAACAGGGAGATGGGCATGCCTGAAGGACTCTGCGACCTCTGGGAGGCTGCCATCCAGCAGGTCTTTGAGACAGGAGCCCGCCAGGACCTGGAGTTCGAGCTGCCTGCGTCAGGTGGCAGAGGCCCGATGGCCTTCTACCTTAATCTCGCTCCGGAGTTTGGGCCAGACGGCGTCACTGTCGAGCACGTCCTTGGCATCTCCACAGATATCACAGAGCGCAAGCGAGCAGAGGAGCTGCGCTCGCTGCTGGCATCCATTGTAGATTCAACTGATGATGCGATCATAGGCAAGACCCTGGAAGGAACTATCATCAGCTGGAATGCAGGCGCAGAAAAGATCTACGGCTACTCTGCAAGTGAGGCTGTTGGCAAACACATCTCCATTCTGGTTCCACAGGATCATCAGGACGATATGCCCCAACTCCTGGAAAAGGTCCGTATGGGTGAGAAGGTGGATCATTATGAAACCCGGAGAATGAGAAAAGATGGTCAGCAGATCAATGTATCCCTGACTGTATCTCCCATAAGAAACGAGCTTGGGAAGATAATCGGAGCCTCAACTATCGCCTCAGACATTACAGATCGCAAGCGGGTCGAGGAGGCGCTGAAAGCGAGCGAGTCGAAGTACCGCAGCCTGTTCATGAACATGGCCGATGAGGTGCACTTCTGGAAGCTCGTCCGTGATGATGAGGGCAGGATAAAGACATGGAGGCTGGTTGATGCAAACCCGCCCACGCTCGAGACCTGGGGAAAGACGCTCGATGAGATCAAGGGCAAGACCACAGACGAGATCTTCGGCCCTGGATCGACTGAGCACTACATGCCCGTGGTGCAGAAGATAATGGCAGAAGGCGTTCCGTACTCCTATGAGGACTACTTCCAGAACCTCGACAGGTACTTCAGGTTTACAAGCGTCCCGCTGGGAGATTATTTCATCACCACAGGCGCCGACATCACCTCCACAAAGAAGGCCCAGGATGAGCTCAAAGAGGCCCAGCGCGTCGCCCACATAGGCAGCTGGTACTGGGACGCTAAGACCGATGCCACCACCGGATCTGATGAGCTCCTGGCAATATACGGCCTTGATCCGGCTACACAGCAGATGCCGGACTTCAAAGAGCAGAGAGGGCTGTGCTACCCCGCTGAAGAGTGGGAGAGGTTGAATGCAGCCGTCCAGAGGACGGTGCAGACCGGGACAGGTTACGAGCTGGACGTGGAGGCGTTGAGCGGAGGCGCCCCGATATGGGTCACGACGCGGGGCGAGGCCGTGAGGAACGACCATGGCCAGATCCTGGGCCTGCGGGGCACAGTCCAGGATATCACTGAGCGCAAGCAGGCTGAGGAGGCGCTGCGCAGGAGCGAGAACCGGTTCAGAGTGCTCATAGAGAACCTGAGCTCTGGAGTTGCACTCGTAGACGAGAACGGCAGGTTCAAGATATACAACCCGGCGTTCCTGAAGATGTTTGGCCTGACAAAAGATCCGTACAATATCAAGAACGTCAACGACCAGAACTGGAGCGACTGGCAGGTCTTCGAAGAGGACGGCACACTGCTGCATGTCGACAACCATCCTGTCAGGAAGGCTGCACTGACCGGCAAGCCCGTCAGGAACCAGCTTGTGGGCGTGAGACTGCCGTCTGGCGGAGACCTCACATGGATGACGATCAGCGCCGAGCCCATACTCAAGCCTGACGGCAGAGTCGACCTGATGATATGCACCTACCACGATATCACAGAGCGCAAGCAGATGGAGATGGTGCTGCAGGAGGCGCGGGATGAGCTGGAGCAGAAGGTTTTGGAGAGGACATCAGAGCTCTCCGAGTCAAAGGAAGAGCTGGAGGTGGCCAATGAGGAGCTCCGAGTGGAGCTTGAGGAGCACCAGAAGCTGGAGGCTGAGATCATCAAGGCCAAAGAGGCAGCAGAGGCCGCAGCCGATGCCAAGGCCGCATTCCTTGCCAACATGTCCCATGAGCTGAGGACTCCAATGAACGCAGTCATAGGAATGACCAGCATCCTCCTTGAGGAAGATCTCACTCCTGAGCAGAAAGACTATATTGAAACCATAAGGAACGGCGGCGAGGCCATGCTCGTCCTCATCTCAGATCTTCTGGACCTTACAAAGGTAGAGAAGGAGAAAGTGGCTCTGGAGCACCAGCCTTTCAGCCTGAGGTCCTGCATAGAAGAGTCTTTAGAGCAGGTATCTGCCCAGGCCAATAAGAAGGGCCTGAGCCTGAACTGCACAACCAGGTACGGCACGCCTGACGCATTCGTAGGAGATCCTGGAAGGCTCAGGCAGGTCCTGGTCAATCTGCTCTCAAATGCAGTCAAGTTCACGGATGTTGGAGAGATATCGGTGTCCGTCTCATCCAGGGCCGCTGGTGAGAAGCATCAGATCCAGTTCGAGGTAAAGGATACGGGCATAGGTATTCCACCTGACAAGATGGACCAGCTTTTCAGGCCGTTTTCCCAGGTCGAGACCACAATCAGCCGCAAACGCGATGGCGCGGGCCTTGGACTGGCCATCTGTAAAGGCCTGGTAGAATTAATGGGTGGAGAGATCTGGGCAAGCTCCATGCCCGGCAAGGGCTCCAAGTTCTGCTTCACCATCGAGGCAGAGGCCGCCCGGGATTTGCCTGCCAGATCAGAGGTCCCGGCACAGCCAGTCGAGAACCTGGCTGAGGAGCATCCTCTGGCAATCCTTGTGGCCGAGGACAACCCCTCGAACCAGAGGGTCATGGTGGAGATGCTGAAGAGGATGGGCTACAGGGCAGACGCCGTTGCAGATGGAAAAGAGGTCCTGGAAGCCCTCAAAGTCAGGCATTATGATCTGATCCTTATGGATGTCAAGATGCCCCGGATGGATGGCCTGGGGGCAACGCGGCAGATACGCAAGCTCTGTCCACCTGAAAAACAACCGAGGATCATTGCCATTACCGCATATGCCCTGGAGGGGGACAGAGAGAAATGTCTCGAAGCAGGAATGGATGATTACCTCGCAAAGCCAGTACTGAAGGAGGAGCTGGAGGCCATTCTTATAAAGTATTCAGGAGAGCCTGCCTAAAGACTGCTCTTCTGATGGCAGTTTAGAGATTTGAAATTTATCTTATCCTGTAAGTTATAGCAAGCCTGCATTGAGCCAATGCACATCAGGCGCTCTAGCAGACGATTCATTTATAT
>DATMZB010000141.1:0-4783 GCA_035560655.1 Methanotrichaceae archaeon
GCCATCAATCCTCATCCTGATTTTCATTCTTCAGAGGAGATATGATCGGAGCACATACTTCAAAGGTAGCCCTTGAGCTGGGCTTAAAAGAGAGCCAGGTCCAGGCAGCATCCGAGCTTTTAGATCAGGATGCAACTGTTCCCTTCATCTCCAGGTACAGAAAGGAGGCCACTGGTAGCCTGGATGAGGTGGCAGTGGCTGCCATACGCGACAGGATTCATCAGCTCAGGGAGATGGATAGGCGCCGTGATGCCATGCTCAGGTCTCTGGATGAGCGCGGCCTCCTGACAGAGGAGCTAAAAGATGCACTCATGGCTGCAGAGACCATGGCCTCGATGGAGGACATCTACCTGCCCTACAGGCCCAAGCGTCGCACCAGGGCCACCATAGCCAGGGAGAAGGGGCTAGAGCCCCTGGCCATGTCAATATTTGCCCAGGGCCAGATGGACCCGGCATCTGAGGCCGCAGCCTTCATAGATCCTGAGAAAGGAGTAGAATCTGCAGAGGATGCACTCTCCGGGGCCAGGGATATCATAGCCGAGTGGATCAATGAGGAGGCTGAGGCCAGGTCTCGCATGCGCGATCTATTCGATGCCTGGGCAGTCATAAGATCCAGGTCATCGCCTGGAAAGGAGGCAGAGGGGATCAAGTACAAGGACTACTTCGACTGGTCCGAGCCCCTGAAGAAGGCGCCCTCACACCGCATCCTGGCAATGATGCGTGGAGAAAAGGAGGGCTTCCTTGTGCTCCATATAGAGCCTCCTGAGGAGATGGCCCTACCGCTCCTGGAGTCGCTATTCATAAGAGGTGACGGCCCTGCATCAGAGCAGGTGGTGCAGGCCATGCAGGACAGCTACCAGAGGCTGCTCTTGCCCTCAATGGAGACCGAGATGAGATCAGCCTACAAGGACCTGGCAGATGATAAGGCCATCACAGTCTTCGCCCAGAACCTCCGCCAGCTCCTTCTAGACCCGCCCCTCGGCCAGAAGATGTTGCTGGCGATAGACCCTGGATTTCGCACCGGGTGCAAGGTGGTGGTACTGGACAGGCAGGGAAGTCTGGTCCATCACGACGCCATTTTCCCTCACGAGCCCCAGAAGAAGGACTTTGAGGCTGCAAATACAATCCTTGGCCTGATAGAGCGCTTCGGAGTAGAGGCGATAGCCGTCGGCAACGGAACCGCTGGAAGAGAGACTGAGTCGTTCCTGCACAAGCTCAAGCTGCCAATGGATATCCCCGTAATAATGGTCAACGAGTCGGGGGCCTCGGTATACTCGGCCTCAGAGGTGGCCAGGAATGAGTTCCCGGACAAGGACGTGACCGTTCGCGGTGCTGTATCCATTGGCAGAAGGCTCATGGACCCGCTGGCAGAGCTGGTAAAGATAGACCCACAGGCAATTGGCGTGGGCCAGTACCAGCACGACGTAGACCCGAGCGCCCTGAAGAAAAAGCTGGACGACATTGTCATGTCCTGCGTGAACTGGGTGGGTGTGGATGTGAACACCGCCTCAAAAGAGCTTCTGACCTATATCTCGGGCCTAGGGCCAAAGCTGGCAGAGTCTATTGTGAACTACAGAAGCGAGCATGGACCTTTCAGGTCACGACAGGAGCTTAGAAAGGTTCCAAGGCTTGGCCCCAAGGCCTTCGAGCAGGCCGCAGGCTTCCTGAGGATCAGGGATGGAAAAAACCCACTGGATTCAAGTGCAGTCCACCCGGAGAGCTATAAGATAGTGGATGCAATGGCACGAGACCTGGGAGTCTCAGTCATTGAGCTCATGCAAAGCGAGGCCCTGCAAAAGAAGGTTGATCCTCAAAAGTATGTGACAGATAAAGTCGGGCTGCCAACGCTAAGCGATATCGTGTCTGAATTATCGAGGCCCGGCCGGGACCCGCGCCAGCAGTTTGAGGCATTCAGCTTCGCTGAGGGCATTGAGAAGATAGAGGATCTGAGGCCAGGAATGAAGGTGCCGGGCATTGTGACCAATGTGACCGCATTTGGAGCGTTCGTGGATGTCGGAGTACACCAGGACGGATTGGTGCACATAAGCCAGATGGCTGACAAGTTCGTGAGAAATCCTGCAGACGTGGTCAGGGTTCACCAGAGGGTCATGGCGACTGTCATGGACGTGGATGTGGATAGGAAGAGGATATCGTTATCGTTGAGAAATACTAACCGGGTAGAAAATCGGGGTAATAATAGCAATAGCAAATAGGGCACATCAATAGCAGGAGATCTTGGCAAGGCAAAAAAATTGTCATTAAAAAAGCCATGAGGGGGGCTCTGGTTTGCCAGAGATGGACCCCTGTTCGTGCCTATCAGGCTATTTCCACCAGATGGAGGTCGAATGTCAGATCCCTTCCTGCCAGGGGGTGGTTCATATCCAATGTGACCTTGGATTCGGAGACCGCTATCACCCTTGCCTGAACTATCCTTTGACATTGCCTTATCTGGAGAACCTTTCCAATCTCTGGAATTACATGCGAGGAGAACTGTCTCCTGCCGAACTCATGCACCCTCTCGCTTATGCGTGGGCCGTAAGCTCTGTCGGCAGGTATGGTTACAGTCCTCTGCTCGCCAGGCTTCATACCAAGGACTGCATCCTCAAGGCCAGGAATTATATCATCATCCCCAACCTTGAACTCCAAAAGTCCGCTCTCTGCCGAGGAATCGAAGATCTGTCCATCGTCTAGCTTGCCTGTAAATCGAACTCTAACTGTATCGCCGTGCTTCGCCTGTGACATCTCCAGCCTCCTTCTATGCAGGTTATGGCCCCGCGTCTGCTGCAGATCCTGCAGCAGCCAGTGCCATCCATGCACACTCTAACCTGACCTCTTATATTCTTTTTGGACGCCGCAGCAATGCATCTGGCTCAGGATGAAACATACGGCGCTGAGGCAGATCGATAAAGTAGGGTTGGCCCGCTCCTCGTCCGGGCCATCTGGCTCAATTCCTCTTGACTATCGCGACAAGCTTTATCTCATAGTTGAGGTTCTTGCCAGCCAGAGGGTTGTTGGCATCAAGAGTCACGGTCGTGCTTGTTGCATTGATCACCCTGGCATTGATAGCTACGCCCTCTCTATTTCTGAGCGGCAGCACCTCACCCACTTTGGGGACCACCTCAGGAGGAATCTGAGATCGGTTCAGCTTTATCACCAGGTCCTGCTGATATGGGCCATAGGCTTCATCTGCAGGTATGGTCGCGTTCTTGGTCTCGCCTGGGACCATGCCCACAACGGCATCCTCCAGGCCGACTATGACCTCGCCGTTGCCTATAGTGAACTCTATCGGCCCGCGGCCGGCCGTAGTATCAATGACCGTGCCGTTGTCAAGCCTGGCAGTGTAGTTGACGAGGACCGTGTCACTGGGCTTGGCTGGAGCATTGGGATTTGATTCTGATTGCTGACGTGATAGACATCCTGATAAGATGACCAGCAGCACTATCGCTGCAATGAGGGCCATCCGACCGTGGCCGGCAAGCAAGCTGATAATTGATCCGGGCTTCATATTACCTTCCTTATAATGTCTGGGGATAAATGCCTGCTGTCATCCAAAAATGCAGGCCGCGAGATGGCAGATCCAGCAGCTGGTCACTTCTTATCCAGGACCTTGATTATGTGTAATCCAAACTTGGTCTTGACCGGCCCCAGTACCTTTCCCTTCTCGCCATCGAATGCTGCCTTCTCGAACTCTGGAACCATCTTGCCCTTGACAAACCACCCAAGGTCGCCCCCGGACTTGGCAGAGGGGCACTGGGAGTACTTCCTGGCCATCTCGGCGAAGCTCTGGCCGCTGCTCAGCTTCTCTAAAACTTCCTGGGCCTTCTTGTCGTTCTTCACAAGTATGTGGGCTGCGTGAACCTCTTTTACCATGACAGCGCTGAAAGGCTTGATCAGATAAAAAGGTTGATGTGCAAGAGTGCTGGGTGGCCAGCTCCAATTCTGATATGCCCTCCTTACGGGAGCGAGATTCGGGTCCTTGATAGAGGATTGGGTTTGAATCCTAAAATCAAGGGACTGGCTCTTTATATATTGTAGATAATCATCTGTTGGAGAGCAATCATCTATTCCATAGGAGAGATCATATATGCTGACGGACCCTGGATTGGGATACAAGGTTATGGCCACGATAGTAAGCATCAAGGGAGAATGCAGTGCAGGCCATAAGGCGGGCGATCAATTCGAGATAAGCTGCCACAATTCAGGCGGCCTGTGCGGATTTTTCTATCACCACATCTTCCCCAACCTGCAGACATTCCAGTTTGGTGGAAATATGCCCTGGTGGCAGGGAGACATCATCCAGCTGTCGTGCCCAGATAGCCATAACCTGGTCACTGTAAAGCTGGAGCGGTCCAAAAGATAGGTCTGCATCATATGCATCCATGAGGTGATCCTGGTGGAGGCAGACGTCGCCATGACCATCATTATAGAAAAAGCTAAATTGATAAGCCCTAAATATAGCCAGGAAACAATTTTGGAGGCGTGTTATGAAAGAAGAAGTGTTCTTTGGCGAAGGGATGAAAAAAGTAAAGAGCGATTACCCTGACCTCTATAATGCCATCGTAGGCTTAAACGAGGCTGCATACACAGGAAAGGCCATAGATTACAGGACCCAGAAATTGATAGCATTGGGAATCAATGCAGCAGCCTCCGATGACCGGGCTACGAAAAAGCAGATGATGAGCGCCATAAAGGAGTTTGGAATCACCAAGGACGAGATAGTGGACGTCCTGAGAGTGGTTCTTCTGACATCAGGAATGCCTCCTTTCAACAAGGCGATAAAGAT
>DATMZB010000142.1:0-2241 GCA_035560655.1 Methanotrichaceae archaeon
ATTCTATAACATTTATCTAAACCCTTTATTGATTTGCATTCTCTGGATCTGTTGGTCTGGTCTAATTACATTCATAGCCTCATCTGAGGCTCAACTGCATTTAGCCTTATGATCAGGCCTTCATAGAGAACGGTTCAATAAAAATAGAAATGTTAATCTATCCAGGCTTCAGAAAATAAGGTAAGATGACATCAACAGGTGAGATCGAGGGCGTTACAGACGCCAGGAAGGCCGCCTTTAGGCTGAGCGATATGCTCCAGATCTGGCGCGCTTTGGATCTTGTCTGGAGGAGCGCACCACGCTTGACAATGGCCAATGCAGTGCTGGTCCTGATCCTTGGAGTACTCCCTCTGGCCTCGCTTTACCTGACAAAGCTGATAGTAGACTCCGTCAGCCGGGGATCTGGCACTGCCTCATTTGAGGGGACGCTGATGCTGATAGCCATGGCAGGAGGCGTAGCACTGCTGATAGCTCTCTGCAGCTCTGCAGATAAAGTCGTAAGCGAGGCCCAGGCGGCCCAGGTGCTGGATGGAATACAGGACCTGCTCCATGCAAAGTCTGCAGAGGTAGATCTGGAGTACTATGAGAACTCCCAGTATTATGATGCCCTTCACCGCGCTCAGGAGGATGCCCCATCCAGGCCTATGCAGATAGTCCGAAGCCTTGTGGATATGGGCCAGTCCGGCATCTCCCTGACTGCGATGGTCGCTTTGCTCTTTGCCCTGAACTGGGGCCTGGCTGGAGTCCTCATGGTGTCGGTCTTTCCAGGGGTTCTGGTCAGGTTGAAGTATGCAAATAAGATCTACAGGTGGCAGAGAGGATCCACGCCGCTTGAGAGGCGGGCATGGTACCACCACTGGATGCTGACCAGCGACGAGTACGCCAAGGAGGTCAGGCTCTTTGACCTCGGCGACCTTTTCAAGAGCCGCTATCGCGAGATAAGAAACCAGCTTCGCAGAGAGTACCTGGACATAACGGCCAAGAGGTCTGCAGTTGAGCTGCTGGCCCAGATCAGCGCAGTCATAGCAGTCTTTGGATCGCTTGCCTACGTGGCCTACAGGGCATCACAGGGCACCATAACACTGGGCGATATGGTAATGTACTTCGGAGCCTTCCAGCAGGGCCAGGCTTCGTTTAAAGGCCTGCTGGTGGGCATGGCCGGGCTGTATGAGGATAACCTCTTTCTGACCAGCCTCTATGAGTTCCTGGACCTTGAACCAAAGGTCAAGGAGCCTGAAAGCCCCAAGCCATTGCCAAAGCCCATCCTGGGCGGCATCGCCTTTGAGAATGTACGCTTTTGCTACCCAAACTCAAATAAGAGGGTGCTGGATGGCATCAGCCTCAAAATAGAGCCGGGCCAGGCAGTCGCGCTGGTGGGAGAGAACGGCTCCGGGAAGACCACCCTGGTGAAGATCCTGTGCAGGCTCTACGACCCAAGCGCAGGGACGGTGACCCTGGACGGCATCAACCTGAGGGATTTCAAAATCTCTGACCTTCGGCGCCAGATGACAGTGCTCTTCCAGGACTTCGCCTGCTACAACCTCACTGCCTTTGAGAACATCTGGCTTGGCAATGTGAGCAATGCTGGAGACGCCGAGGTCTCGCAGGCTGCCGAGAGGTCGCAAGCAGATCAGGTGATAAAGAGGCTGAAGCACGGGTATAAGACCGTACTTGGAGGGTGGTTCGAGGGCGGGGCGGACCTGAGCATCGGCGAATGGCAGAAGGTGGCTCTGGCCAGGGCATTTTTGAGGGACGCCCAGATAGTGATACTCGACGAGCCAACCAGCTCCCTGGACCCAAGAGCTGAAGATGAGATCTTTGAGATGTTCTGGAAGCTCATAGAGGGGAAGACCGCAGTCATAATCAGCCACAGGCTCTCGACTGTGAAGATGGCGGACTGCATATATTTCCTGAAGGATGGCAAGATCTCAGAGAGAGGAACCCACCAGGAGCTGATGGCTCTCTCTGGTGACTATGCCCGACTCTTCGAGATCCAGGCCAAGCATTACAGGTAGCCGATGCAGGCCGGCACGACTCCAGAGATCGAGTCGCCATTCCGGGTCTCAGCGACCGGGTGATTGAGATTGAAGATCAATCACCTGCGGAGAAGCCTCATTCGCACTGCCAGAACTCCCAGAATTCCAACCAGCGCTCCTGGTCCTGGTGTGGACTTTATGGCTGGCTGCTCTGGCATGCCCTGGTTCTGAGGTGCAGCAGGCTGGGGCACGGGCGGTTGAGGCA
>DATMZB010000143.1:0-3976 GCA_035560655.1 Methanotrichaceae archaeon
CTGCAGGCCGTAAGAGGCCTTGCAGCTCGAGCTCACTGCAGAAAGTTCTCTATGCTCATCAGGTTCTCGGTCTCGCTCTTCTTTAGATTCGACTCCGAGATTATCTTCTCCTGAATGTGGATGGGTGCCTTGGCCCTCAGAGCCAGGGCCAGGCAGTCGCTAGGCCTGGCATCTATCTCGCTCTGGTTGGAATCCTTGGTAAGGGTCAGCCTGGCATAGTATACTCCGCCGTCCAGGTCGTCGATGAGCACCTTGTTTATGCTGGCATTGAGGCTCTCCAGCACTGAGATGAAGAGGTCATGGGTCATAGGCCTTGGAGATAGCTCGCCTGAGAGGGCATGATATATGGAGATGGCCTCGGATAAGCCCACAAATATTGGGACTATCCTCTCCTTATCATCCTCCAGCAGTACCACGGGGGCTGGCGAGCTGCCAACCGATTCAGCGATATAAACCCCTTTCACCTTCACCGGGACTTGAGCCTCCATAGCCTCATACTCTGCGCTCATCTTATAAATCACCAACGATTCAAATCCTTTCAATTCCGATCTTCATCTGGAGGTCCTCAACGGTCCAGTCCTTGACCAGGCTGCCCTTGATATCCAGGTCTTTTTCCATATCTAGGCTGGAGGCACGGACCTCGTTTGCAATGTAGCTCTTCTGGCTCTGTACCAGGCCGAGAATTTTTTGATCCTCGATCCTGACCGCAGCCCTGATGGGGTCCTCAACCTTCAGGTCCAGCTCCTTCCTCATATCCTGGATCCTTCTTATGATCTCGCGGGCATAGCCCTCAGCCATAAGATCATCTGTGAGCTTGGTATCAACATACACAGTGCCCTTGGAGAACTCTGCTGCAGAGAGATCCTTAGGTGGGATTTCGTGGAACTCTAACATCTCCTCGGTTATATTGTACTCTTTGTCATCTATGTATAGGGGATACCTTCCCGACGACTTCTGATGATCCCTAACTAAGGATGGTTTTATCTCCATCAGGGCAGCTATCACCTTTTGAGCCTCTCCCTTGAAGACCGGTCCAATCTTCTTATAGACCGGTGCCATCTTTAGATCCATCCTCGGCTTCTGGCCTATCGGCAGTATGGTGATCTTTTTAGAGTTGGTTTGAGCCTTAAGAACGCCTTCTAGATCGCCAATTTCAATAGGCTCCATTGATGAGATGCTGATGTCAGCCACTGGCCAGCGCAGGTTGCGTCCTGCCTTCTGTCTTGCATTGGATGCAGCCTCAGAGACACCTCTTGCAATGCGCATTCTCTCTTCAAGGCTCTTGTCTATCAGGTCTTTTCTGGCCATTGGCCAGTCGCACATGTGCACCGACTCAGGAGCGCTTGGGTCCAGGCCCCTGACCAGGTTCTGGTATATGGACTCAGCCAAAAACGGCGTGAAGGGCGCCAGGAGCTTGGATAGTGTTACCATGACCTGGTATATGGTGGCATAGGCCGCCAGCTTGTCAGGGTCGTCCTGCTCTATCCAGGTCCGAGGCCTGACTAGCTGGATGTACCACCTGGACAAATCCTCCAGGATGAACTCAGAGAGTGACCTCATTATCCTGTGGAGCTGGTACTGCTCCATATTGGTCCTGACGTCTTCTGCCAGAGAGTTCACCCTTGAGAGTATCCACCTGTCCTCTGGCCTGAGGCTCTTCTCACACTTGGTGAGGTCTGCCTTTGAGGCATCGAACTTGTCAAGGAGCATGTAGGGCAGAGGGAAGCGGTAGGCGTTCCAGAAGATGTTGAGCATCCTGTTGGTGTTCTCAACAGCCTCCCAGCCGAAGTGCAGGTCCTCCCAGGGAGCATTGGCTGATAAAACATAAAACCTGAGTGTATCAGCTCCAAACTTTTTCACCACTTCCTCGGGCTGGACTATGTTTCCTATGCTCTTGGACATCTTCCTGCCCTGCTCATCCAGTGTGAAGCCGTGCATGAGGACGCTCTTGTAAGGCGCTTTGCCGAAGGAGACCATTGAAGCTCCAAGCTGGGAGTAGAACCAGCCCCTGGTCTGGTCATGGCCCTCGGTTATAAAGTCAGCAGGCCACCATTCTTCCCATTCCTTCTGGTTGGATGGGAAGTATATTGTGGCCCAGGATGCTACAGCGCTGTCGAACCAGACATCGAACACATCAGGCACCCGCTTCATCTTGCCGCCGCAGGGGCAATCGATGAACACCTCATCGACAGCAGGCCTGTGCAGATCCGGAATCTTCTGGCCGCTCCTGGACTCCAGCTCTGATGAGGTGCCAATGACCTCCATCTTGCCGCAGCTCTGGCAGATCCAGATGGGAAGCGGTATGCCCCAGTACCTCTGCCTGGAGATGCACCAGTCCCTAGCACCTGAGATCCAGTCTGCAAACCTGGCCGACCCCGCCCACTCAGGGTACCAGGTGATCTTTGCGATCTCATCCAGCATATCTTCTCTCAGATCTGAGATCTTTAAGAACCACTGGCTGGTTGCCAGATAGATTATGGGGGTCTTGCATCTCCAGCAGTGCCCATACCTGTGGACAAGCTTTCCCTGGGCCAGGAGCAGCCCCCGGTCAGCCAGGTCGAGGATGATCTCACCATCGGCCTCTTTCACGTACTTGGACTCGTACTTCTCGCCGGCCTCTGGCGTGTACCTGCCATCTCCGCCAACCGGGCAGAAGATGTCCATCTCATTCTCCATGCCAAGCTCGAAATCCTCCAGGCCGTGGCCCGGCGCAATATGTACGCAGCCTGTGTTGTCAGCGGTTACGAAGTCGGCCACGTAGACGCCATGCTCGATGCTGGACTGCCTTGGTACCAGGTCCACAAGGGGATGCTTGTACTTGAGGCCGGTCAGGTCCTCAGCCTTGAGCTTCTCCAGGACCTCATAGTCCACATACCTTCCTTCTTTCAGCACCGACTCCACCAGGTCAGAGGCCATGATCAGTATGTCCGCCTGGCCACCCTTCCATGCCTTGACCTTGGAGTACTCGAATGTGGGATGAATGGCCACGCCCACGTTTGCGGGTATGGTCCAGGGAGTGGTGGTCCAGATGACTATGAAGGTGTTAGGCTGGCCCTCTACTGGGAACTTTACATAGATGGATGAGTCGGTCTCGTCCCAGTACTCGACCTCGGCGTCTGCTATAGCCGTCTGGCAGCGCGGGCACCAGTTGACCACTCGCAGGCCGCGCTCCAGAAGGCCGCGCTCATTGGCGCGCTTAAGGGTCCACCAGGCAGCCTCCATGTACTCATTTTTCAGGGTCATGTAGGGGTTTTCCCAGTTCATCCAGGCTCCAAGCGTCTTGAACTGGGCAGTCATGTCGTCCTTCTGGCTCAGTGCAAAGGCCTTGCAGCGGTCAATGAACTTGTCTACCCCGTATGTCTCGATGTCCTTCTTGTTCTTGAAGCCGAAGGACTCCTCGACCTTGACCTCTATCGGCAGGCCGTGCATGTCCCAGCCTGCGCGGTCCTTGACCTCGAAACCATTCATCGACTTGTATCGCAAAATGGAGTCTTTGATCACCTTGTTCCAGGCTGTCCCCAGGTGAATCTTGCCTGTTGTGTACGGCGGCCCGTCTACAAAGAAGAACTTCCTCCCGCCAACTCGAAGAGCCCTAACCTTGGAGTAGGCTCCAGTCTTCTCCCACAACGATCTAACCTGGTCTTCGACTTCCTGTGCATTATACTGTCCTGTCACCTCAGTGATCACAAACGGTCCTCCACGAAAAACGATTGGTCATGTGCCAACTCCCTATATAGCCTTTGTGCGGACGGGCACATCCTCATCACATGCCAGCGAATACTAATCTAAAGATAATTAAGCTCACAGGCGTGATGCCATGATATCCACTCACATGGAATTAGCCGGGATGAGATGAGCCACGGGGCAGCAGGCACTATTCTTTGGCCCGGATGATGAACAGCTTTGCCATCCAGCCCCAGTAGGTCAGGAATCCCGGCATCCATTGGCTGCAGGCACATCCAGGCCTGCAGTTCAG
>DATMZB010000144.1:0-12301 GCA_035560655.1 Methanotrichaceae archaeon
GATCATGAAGAGATTACTTATGATATTGCTTCTTCTAGCCTGTCCTGCAGCGGCTACAGTTGAGGATGTGGGATCATCGCCAGTCGCCTCCGCAGTAGGCATGTATACATCTGCCCCAGCAGTTTCATACCCTGCTCCACCGGGGTATCTGATAGTTACTGCCACCATAGCAGGGCCGAGACAAGAGCAGGAATACTATACGACTCCGGGAAAGACCATGGACTTCACAATCTCGGTGAGAAACGACGGCGCCACAGATGCCAATGCGGATCTTAGCGTTGACCCTGGAACGTGCGGCTCAGGGTGGTTCAGCTGGATGACCCAAAGCGTGATCATCCCCGCAGGATCGGCTCGCTCTGCAGTGCTCTCTGTCACGCCTGATATGGACGCCCTGCCAGGAGACTACGGCTTTGGCATCACGGCCTCAGCCAAGAACTGCCAGGCTGGCACAGCTGTTGGCCGATTCAAGATACAGGACTTCGACTATGCCTCTGAGACATCTGTCAGCGGCACAGGGCAGTTCAAGATCGATAAGGACGTCAGATCCATGAACTCGGGCATAAAGTCCAACAAGAACGTGCAGGTCAGCGGGATTGTGGATACCCTGGTCAAGAACGAGTACATGGTGGAGGCCGCCAAAGGCCAAAACTCTAACTTCGAGCAGCAAGACAAGGTCGACAGCTACATGGCACTATCTCCAGGCGATGCCCTCTCTGGGACTGAGTCGTTCAAGAGCTCTGCAGTCTTCGGCGGCGTAGGCGCCAAGATCCAGCAAAGCTACAACCTCAAAGAGATGGAGTTCCAAAATCAGGGATTCAACCTCCATCAGACCGGGTCTATGGGCAAGAGGGCCGAGTTTAAGACCGTAGATAACTTCACAGGCTATTTCCTCATAGATGCCAAGCAGGTATTCCCAGGACAGAAGAGCATAAAGGAGCGCGAGGAGTTCATAGGCTCCTATGAGATCGCAAGGAGGCTGCTCTTCAAGGACCGCAGTCCAACAGTGAGCAACCCATGCGCAGAGGGATCTTGCGAGAGCTATACGCCAGTATTCAAGAGCCCATGCATGAGCGGCACCTGCGAAAGCTTCGTTGATAGACTAAATGCCTTTACTGGAGCAGCCTGAAGGCTGCTCATCTTTTCTTTATCTGACCTTGAAGGATAGCAAGAGCCCACTGCCATATCAGCTTTCAATTTACTTTAGCTTGCTTGCCTGGATATATTTTACCTGCATGTCCTCTGGGCTTGATATTCCGATGGCAAATGAAAGGGTCCAATCAAACAGCTTCAACAAAAGTTTCCCTATAGGGATAAGTGAATACTAAAAGTTTTTACAGAAAGGGCTTTGAATGGGCTGTGTAGATCGCGTGAGCAAAAATTATTTGGATCATGCAGGTCAAGATTATTCACGAAGTTGAGCCCATGTACTTGCTATCCGAGGCTGATATTATGATCATCTCAAGATGATCATTTCAAAAGGGTATATGCAACTGGAATCTCGTTTCGTTGTGTGATTGAGCTGTTAATTGAGCTGTAGAACAAACACAAAGGCACAGAGGATACCAAGAACTTACGTGCCAAAGGCGTAAGGACTCAGAGCAACGATCTAGATATCTTCATGGCCTGGCCAAGAGACCGCAGACCTAGAATCATAAGATGGCTGAAGCATATCTTTTCCTTTGGGGCAGCGAGGATAGTGGGGAGATTGAAGGAAGCCGAAAGAATATCAATCGAGGTGTCTTAGGTTGGGAACGAGAACTGGCGAATCCATACTTGGTGTAGTCGGTGGCATTATTGGAATCTTGGCAGGGGCCCTGGCATTTTACATGGCAACCCTGGGGCCAAACGGCATGATTGCTGAGAGCCTGGGAGTAATCGCAGCATTCATGGGTATCCTGGGGGTCATTGGAGGCGTGATCGTTGGCAGCTTCAAGTATCCAGGCGGGGTGCTCATGCTAATAGCTGGCATAGCTGGCTTCTTTGCGGTATCCCTGATCTGGCTAGTGCCTGGAATCCTTTTGATCATCGGCGGGATATTGACATTTAAGAAGCCAAGAGTCATGCAGGTGCATGTGTAGGAGCCGCCGCCCACATGTCGGCGGCTTGCATGAAATGAGATCAGATTCTCATCAGTCATTCAATCATGCATTCTCAATGACATAAATGAAGATTTGATGAGGAGCAGTTAATTTGCTGACCAATGAAGAACTGGGTAATATGGATAAGGCCCTCAAGGTAATTGGCGAAGCCAGGATTACCAAGAATCAAAATATATTAAGTGGACTCAGAGAAGTTTTGCTGGAGAATGGCTACGATGCAGCTATAGTGTACACAGAGCAAGTATATCAGGCCACAGATGTGAATGCCGCTCTGACGCGAGTCTTGGTCATTTGCAGACGCTACGGTCTCAGCCCTGAGGCCGCTGTACAGGTGATTGATAGACTTGCCAGGGTAGATTCCGGAGTACGGTAGATCGAAGAGATAGTGCTATCATTCTCCGAAATCTCAATGTTTTTAGCAGTGCTCTGCCATCAGCGGTTCAGCCCAGGCCAGAGTCGAGCTCAAGGCTTAAATCACTCATGCCAAAACCTTATACTCATTAGTTTTGCTGGCGTTGAGGTGGCGGGGATTGGCCCTGAGTTCCTCCTAAAACCAGCCCTTTCTTCTGAAGTACATCAGCATTACCAGGACTATGGACATCATGGTGCCGGCGATCAGATAGAATGCCCACGGGTGCTCAAGCCACTTCACCATTGACAGCACATTCATGCCAAAGAGCCCTGAAAGGAATGTCAGAGGTATGAATATTGTGGATATGACCGTCAGGACCTTGATCACTTCGTTTAGCCTGTTGCTGAGGCTGGAGAGATATGTATCAAGAAGCGAGGCAGCCATGTCCCGGAAGGTCTCGATGTTGTCTATAATCTGAATGGTATGGTCGTAGACATCTCTTAAGTATATCTTCGTATTATCGGTGATCAGGGGGGAATCGCTCCTCTGTAGCACGCTTATGGCCTCCCTCAGAGGGAAGACGGACTTGCGGAGGAAGAGCATATCCCTTTTTAAATTATAGATCACAGGCAGAACACCCGGATCTGGGGCAGATACCACGGCATCCTCCAGGTCCTCGAACCTATCTCCCAGCTTCTCCAGTATTATGAAGTAATGATCTACTACTGTATCGATCATTGAATAGGCCAGGTAATCCGCGCCCATCCTTCTGATCTTTCCCTTAGCAGTCCTCAGCTTATCCCTGATGGGATTGAATATGTCTGCCTCTTTCTCCTTGAATGAGATCACATAGTTGGGGCCCAGTATCATGCTTACCTGGTCGATGTGTATGGGCTCATCGGCATCTTCGGTATAGAAGAGCATCTTTAAGACTACGAAGATGTAGCTATCATAGTCCTCTGCCTTGGGGCGCTGATCTGATAATATATCCTCCAGGACCAGGGGATGGAAGCCATAGCATGCACCCAGCTTATCCAGTGTGCCTACCTTATGGAGGCAATCTATATTTATCCACGTCACTGAAGTCCGGCCCTTGAAGACGAAGCACTCTTCAACGGACTTCACCTCGATCTCCTGGTAGTGCGACTCGTCGTAATCTATGACCGTTATCCTGGGCTTATCATTACACCTGTCTGCATCAGGAGGCGGTGACGATGGCGGGAGGTCTGATAGATTAGATCCTTTCGACTGCAAAGCCATTACGATCAGTTTTCCTTTACACAAGTAGAGCTTTTCCAGGCCTTAAAACAGTATGGTGCCTGGCCAATTGGCTGCTATAAGCCTGCACATCCTGCGCTCGCCAAATGGCTGAGCTTGCTAGCTGGGGGTGCCAGATTCGCGGAACTCCTGCATCACAGGAGTAGAAGGCCTCCAAGGATGGAATAGCACATTCCACCATGAAGCCTTCATCTGTTCGCCTGAGATTTCGCTGGCTGTACCCAGGTGGCAGCAGATCAGCGGCGGCCGCGTTTGTACTGGATTAATGGGCGTATAGGTACTGCAGTCTTATTGATCCTCTCAGTGAAGTTTTTCTTGCTATAGCTCCATTTATCTCCAGATACATTGTACACTTCATCGTTGGGGGATATCAGCGTTCCATGGATGTAGTAGGTATCGCCCGATCTTACGAAGACCGAGAGATAGGGCGCTTCATCCGGCCTGGATATTTCGTAAACGGCATCCAGCGAACCATCATTGCTGACCACCAATCTGTATCCTTCATAGCCATAATCGGGGACATCTTTGCCTCTGATATATGTCCCTGTGAGCGGTTCCGGATAGGGGTTCAGGCCTATCGCCTTCAGGGCTGCCTCTGCACTGGTTGAGACTTCAGTGTTATTATCTGTCAAGGCTTGGCGAAGTGCATACTCTGAGCCAATCTTCCGGCCGATACTTCCAAGAGCGTCAGCAGCCAATGCTCTGATATGAGAATTGGGATCTCTATTCAGCACATCAACAAGCGGCTTGACTGCTCTTACGTCCTTTATCTTTCCCAGGGCGTTGACTGCTTCTGCTCTAACTCTAGGATCGGCATCTTTCAAGGCTCTGGAGAGTGGAACCAGAGACGGCTCAGCACTCATGTTAGCATATCCCAGATCGCTGAGTATTGGATTGAAACCTTTGCTGTAGTTCAGACCAGCTCCAGCCCTTATTTCGCCCAGTGACCTTGCAGACATAATTCTGGCATTTGCACTGCTGCCATTGAGCTCGGCGATCAATCCCTGAACGTCTCCTTTAGATTTCGCTTCAGCGATGTGTCTCAGAGCAATCTCTTCTGGAGTTGGCGGGGGTTTGGGAACAGGAATATATTGTTCTAGCTGATGATTCATCTGTGGCCCCATGGGAGAAATCTCTATTATAAAGAGGAAGATGAGCAGATACCCTATAAGAACGCCCAGATACCCAATCAGCCTAATGTATCTATTGCCACTGGTGAGAAGTGGCGGCTTATCTGTCAATCCCAGCCCGGGAATTTTAACTGCTCGCACCTAGGACCTCCAGAAAAACGATCCTGTCAATAATTATCTGATGTGCCATGCCTTGGGAGCAGAGCTCCAGCATTTGCCAGAACCTGTCCATCTGTATCTACATAAGCAGGCATCGTACCCCTGAGACCTATTACACTTTCAGTTTTTCTAAATTCATTGAGTTCCTAGTTCAGGCTTTAGGAGCACGCTCTGGCAAAGGTGCAATTTGTATATCTCTTTAGAGTCCTATCATTTTATAAGAATGTGGCGACATGCCTGGCAGGAGAGGCTCAGAGTATTAGGGCTCTATGAAGGACGATCAAAAGTAGCGATAAAGCAGCAGGTCACACTCGAGATTAGTACTATCCTGGACGAGCAAATATGTCGATTTTTAATTAATGGGATGACGAGCTGCGAGCCATGAATAAGGGCAAAAAATGTTGCCCTTATATCCATATCCATCAAATTTCTGCCTTAAGCCTGCACATCCTGCATTTCCCAGATACCTGAGCATTTAAGGCACCAATCCGGGGAAGATGGTGGTTATGACCAGCATCACAGTGAGCAGGCTCAGTATCACGGTAGTAGCCCAGGCGATTACATTGAAGAGCTTGCTATTGGTATAGCTTCCCATCAGCTTCCTGTTATTTATGAGCAGGAGGATGAAGACCAGCACAAAAGGCAAAAGTGAGCCGTTCACCACCTGGGATAGGACCATTATGGTGAGCAGTGGAGCATCAGGTATCAGGATGATGCAGGCACCAATGGCTATGAGCATCGTGTACAGAGCGTAAAACTGGGGCGCCTCCCAGAACTGCTTGTTTAGCCCTGAGTCCCAGCCCATGCCCTCGCACAGGAAGTACGACGTGGATAGGGGCAGCACAGATGCCGCAAAGATGGAGGCATTCAGCAATCCAAGTGCAAAGAGCCAGGCCGAGTATTGGCCTGCCAGGGGAAACAGCGCCAGTGCAGCATCCTTGGCGGTCTCAATTCTCATGCCGTTGGCAAAGATTGAGGCTGCACATGTGAATATTATGAAATATGATACCACATCCGTGATTATGCCCCCAAGGTAGACATCCCACCTGGTATACTTATACTCAGATACTTTCACGCCTTTCTCTACCACAGAGGACTGAAGATAGAACTGCATCCAGGGAGTGATGGTAGTTCCAATCACCCCTATGAGCATGTAGAGGTAATCAGATCTGAGGTCCAGGCTGGGGGTCAGTGTCTGCTTGAGGAGAAAGCCCCAGCTCGGGTGCAGCAATAGCCCTGATATGATGTAGGTTATGTAGAAGCCGCTTGTGATGAGGAAGATCTTCTCTATGGACCTGTAGTTGCCCTTGACAATGACCAACCAGACCAGGGCCGCAGCAACAGGCACTGAGAGGTACTTGCTCACACCAAAGATCTCCATGCTGGCAGCAATGCCCGCAAACTCTGCAGTGGTTGTGGTCAGGTTGGCAATGATGAGGCCTATGAGCAGGAATACCGTGGGCTTAACCCCAAATGTCTCCCGGATGAGATCTGCAAGGCCCTTTCCAGTGACCACACCCATACGTGCGCACATCTCCTGCACAACGAAGAGCGATATGGTGATTGGTATCAGTGTCCAGAGGAGCGAGTAGCCGAAGTGGGCCCCGGCAATGCTGTAGGTGGTGATGCCTCCTGCATCGTTATCTACGCTTGCGGTAATTACTCCGGGACCAAATATGCTGAGGAACATGAGTACGCCGGCAAAGCTTGGTATCCTGCGCCTCAGGCTCGCCCTCGAAAGCTCCATTCTATACCGCCCCGGCCCTTACCCGCCTGATCTTGTGGTAGTTCCATGGAAGCCTGTTGCGCAGCTCATCTGGTATCACCGCCTCCAGGGCGTCATCGAAGGTGACTATGCCAAGCATCTTTCCATCAGGGTCCACCACAGGCACGCTTAAGAAGTCGTACTTGGAGAGTAGGTTGGCCACCTCATCTATGGTCGCAGTGGGAAGGACGTTTATCACCTCCTTCTTCATAACGTCATTGACCTTGGTCTCAGGATCTGCAAGCAACAGGTCACGAAGAGAGAGCACTCCCAGTATCTGCTCCTTTTCATTTAGAACATAGATGTAGTAGATCATATCTATGTCATCGCCCGCCCTCCTGAGCCTTGCAAAGACATCTGATGCCTTGCAGTCAGACCAGACCCACACGAAATCTGTGGTCATCAGGCTGCCAGCGGTCCTATCGCTATATCCCATGAGAGACCTTATCTCCTGGGCCTCCTCGGGGTCTATCAGGCCCAGTATCTCAGATACCTTCTCCTTTGGCATCATGCTCAAAAGGTCTGCAGCATTATCGGGGTTCATGTCTTTGAGCAGGTAAGCGATCTGGTCTGAGTTCATCTGGTTGACCATGTTGGCCTGAACCTCGGGCTCGACCTCTTCCATGGTCTCTGCTGCGGTCTCGGGGCCGAGAGACTGAAGTACCCTGACTCTGTCCTTGTTGTTCAGCTCCTCTATGATATCTGCAATATCTGCTGGGTGCAGGTCAGAGAGCCCCTTCCTTGGAATCTTTAAATGAATGCGTCTGAGGCCTGGGTCCAGGGGATCTATGTACCACCAGGGTATGATGCGGTTGGGCAGCCGGTCCAGAAGCTGCCTGGGCCAGCATGAGAGGCCAAGCCTCCGAAGTATGCCCTTGAAGCCCACGTCCACACCTACAACGCACAGGGCGCCTTTCAGGGGGGCCAGGAGGACGTCGTTGACCCTGACCACCTTTAAGCCATCTATGTCCACGATTTGCTTGTCCAGGAGGGTCTCAGTTACCAGAAGCTCCTTCTCAGATACCTTTCCAGGCGGCAGCTCGTCCCTGGGGAGATCCAGCTTGAGATCACAATCTATAGAGCAGACATTGGCCATGGGCACTATGACCTTCTCGCCGAGGATGTTGGTTGTAAAGACCACCCTGGCGATCTCCAGGAGCGACTCGCCAGGCCTTAAGGACATGTCGTGAATCTTTCCAATCATCGTCCCCTCGCTGTCCACTACCTTCATTCCCTGAAGCTGGCTGAAGAAGCCCACCCGGTCAGTGCCCAGGGATGCTATCTCTTTTGCCCACAGAGGGCCCGAGGACCTGCCCATCAGCCTCTCGGCATCGCTCTTAGATGTGCTCATACCATACCCCTTCTAAATGGGAGGCGTCTCTTCCTTCACCCTCTCGACGATGACAATCTCAAGGATGTCCTCCACTCCCCCCACAGATCTTATATCATCATTTATCATCGCGTTGAGCTCTTCAAGGCTTTTTGCCCAGACCTTCAGGAACAGATCGAACTCTCCCAGGACGCTGTAGACCTCAGAGATCTGAGAAAGCCCAGATAAAGCCACCTTGGCCTCATCATGCTTATCTGCATCGGTCTTCACAAGGATGATGGCGGCTACGTTGTAGCCGGCGGCTGTCGGGTTCACCATGACTGTGAACTTATCGATGACGCCCCGAGCCCTCATGCGCTTGAGCCTAAACTGGATAGTCGCATCTGAGATGCCTGTTTGACGGGACATCTCCTGGAAGCTCATCCTCGAGTTCTGCTTCAGAAGCTGAAGTATAGCTGAATCGACCTCGTCCAGATCCGAACTTATGCCCATATTAACTGATCTTCTCCATAACGCCAGATAAGATTGGTAGACTACCAAACAAACTATAAATAAGTTGCTACATTTCCAAAGATCTAGCTGATTAATGGATTTTTCACCAGAGATCTGGCTTGATTTCTAATTACAGGTCGCTGCAATCTCGATGCTTGCAGGTTTCAGGGATCTCAATTTGCCGGCTGAGGACTCTTGAGATATATGTAGACGAGGCAGGAATAGCCGGTGACTTTCAAATGTGCATCCGCACGCGAGCGCCGCTGGCAAGTTTCCAGGCATTTGACCGATATTTATATAGATATTGCTTATACAAAGTTGAAATATCTATCGATCGCGGTTATGCAAAAACCTAACTGCAACAATTAGCCTTTTATATAATCTTATCAATCTTCAGATAGAGTAAGGGATGGTACAATGAGGGATTTATCAAATGTCGTTTGTATGGGGGTTCTACTTGTGATTCTCACACTGGCCTCAAGCCCGGCCCAGGGAAGGGATGCCTCAGTGGAGATCACGAGCTCTGCCTTCAACCCAGGAAATGCGGTCGTAGATGCTGGCAGCACAGTCACCTGGATCAACAATGACACATCGAACCACACAGTCATCGGCGATGACGGCCAGTTTGAATCCGGAGAGCTGGCACCGGGAGAGAGCTTCAACCTCACATTCAGCAGTACTGGAGCATACCATTACCGCTGTGGAACTCATCCATCCATGCGCGGCACTGTCTCAGTCGTGCCAAGAAAGGCTGCAGCAGGAGGATCTGCTCACAGAACCGCAGTCTCAGGCAAGCCTGCCTATCAAAGCATAATAGCTCCAGTTCGACAGGCAGATCCGGTATCTGCGAAGTTAGGTCTCCCGTTTCAGATCCGGGTCGGCCAGACAGCCTCTATAGAGAACGAGGGCATTGAAGTGAAATTTATAAATGTGACTGGAGACTCCAGATGCCCCTCAGATGTGGCCTGCATTTGGGCTGGGCAGGCAACTGTTCTGGTAGATGTGATTAAAGAGGGCCGGGATATGGGCATCTTCAATCTGACGAGCACAACCTCGAGTGGCGGTCTGGCAGCCAAAAGCTTTGATGGGTACTCTGTAAGGCTGGATAAGATCGAACCTTATCCCAAGAGCAGCCAGAAAATTGAGCTCTCTGATTATGTGGCAACTTTAGTCGTACAAAAGATTGAGATTGCTGAGAGCTAGATTGCTAAAGATTGAGATTGCTGAAAGCCCATGAGCCCAAAAACCCTCAGAGCGAGCAAGCTGGAAAGCACACAGGCTTAAGCAGGAAAGGCATGGCTTATCCATGACTTCGATCCTGGAAGGATTGCAGCAAGTTAAGGCATTCTTGCTGCGCATTCCAGAATGCAGGGCCTACCTCAATGACTTCAATCATTGGAAGAGCTACTACACCTGCATTTAGCTCTGCGATAATTTGGTTTTCAGGGCCATTTGAATTCAAAAAGAAAGGAAAAGGGAAGGGCTATCCTTCCCATCTACCATATCACTGGCCTATCCTCAGCTGGCCTGGATAGCTTATCCCCCGGTTTGATATCAGGGAAGGCCTGGTAGAACTCAGGCATATTGAAAGCAGCTCCTATGACCCTGAACTTATTTGGCGGATGCTCATTGGTCAACACCAGCGTCCTCAGGTACTCATCCCTAAGGGTTCCACGCCATATCTGGGCAAATCCCAGGAAGAACCTTTGATCCCCAGTAAAGCCATCGATCTTCTCAGGCTCAGACTTAAGTGACATCCTGTAGGCTTGGTAGGCCATAGTGAGACCTCCAAAGTCTGCTATATCTTCACCTAGAGTCAGGTTGCCGTTGACATAGAGGCCTGGTAGAACCTCGAACTTATCATACTCCTCCCGCACCATCTGGGCCCTCTTGGTGAACTCCTCTTCATCCTTCTTGGACCACCAATCGGTCATATTCCCGAACTTGTCGTACTTCCTGCCCTGATCATCGAAGCCGTGAGTCATCTCATGGCCAATTACCATTCCTATGGCTCCATAGTTGACTGCATCGTCTGCGTCCTTGTTGAAGAAGGGAGGCTGCAGTATGGCCGCAGGGAAGGTGATGGTGTTCCTGTTGAAGTCGCTTATGGCATTCACAGTCTGTGGATCTATATACCACAGGGTGCGGTCCACGGGCTTTCCTGCCTTGTCCAGACCGTAGTTGCCGTGGTTGAGCTCGAAGCTGCTGGCCCGCAACACATTCATGACATAGGAGTCGTTCTTGATCTCCAGCCCGGAGTAATCCCGCCACTTGTCTGGATATCCAACCTTGACCTCCATAAGATCCAGCTTCTCTAAAGCCTTGGCCTTGGTGGAGTTCTCCATCCAGTCCAGGTTCTGTATTCTGACCAAAAACGCCTTCTTCAGGTTGGCCACCAGGTCAACCATCCGTGCCTTGGACTCAGGAGCGAAGTGCTCCTTCACATACAGCCTGCCGATATCCTCGCCAAGGGCGGCGCTCACAGTTCGGATGACCCTCTTGGTACGCGGGTCCATCTCCTCTTGGCCATTCAATATTCTGGAGTTGAAGTCGAATGACTCGTTCTCGAACTTGGAGCTTAAGTAGGGCGCAGTGGACGATATGAGCTTCCAGCGAAGGAATATCTTCCAATCGCTGATATTCTCATCCGCCATCATGGAACTCAGCTCCTTGAAGAAGGATGGATTCAGGACATTGAACTCGTCAATTCCAGGATAGCCAAGCTCAGATGTAAGCGCCTTCCAGTCCACTCCAGGGGCAAAGCCTTCTAGCTCCTTCATTGTCATCTTGTTGTAGGTCTTCTCTGGGTCCCGGTTCTCCACTTTGGTGAAGGATGCGTTGGCCATGCGTATCTCCATCCTCATGATGGTCTGTGCATTCCTGGACGCGACACCTTCAGGGTCCCCAAGAAGGAGGAACATCTTTGTGACATGCTGCACATACTCTTCCCTGGTCTTGGCTGACTCGTTGTCCTGCCTCAGGTAGTAGTCCCTATCAGGCAGCCCGAGCCCGCCCTGGAAGAGGCTGGCGAGCATCATTCTGCTGTTCTTGGAATCTGCATCGGCATAGAGTGAGAAGAATGGGTCAGTGCCATACCCCAGCATGCGGGCTGAGACTGACTGCAGGTCTGAGACATTGGAGATATTATCTATCAGCTCAAACTCACCTTGAAGCGGCTCTATCCCCTGGCTATCAATTCTATCGACGTCCATCCCCATGCGGTAGAGTTCGCCTATCCTCTGCTCTACTGTGCCATCATCTGCAGAGGTGTTCTTTGCTGCATCTTCAATCAGATTTCTGAGATCTGACTCTGTCTTATCCCGAACCTCTATGAAAGAGTCATAACGGGTCTTGTTTGCAGGTATGGGATGTGCCTTTATCCAGGCGCCATTTACGTAATCAAAAAAGTCGTCCCCCGGACTGGCTGAAAGGTTCATATTAGAAGTATTGAACGCTATGATCCGGCCCGGTTCAGGGCTGGACTGAATCTCAACGGCAATGGCAGGGATATAAGCCAAGAAGATCAGCAAAACAAGTGCTGACAGGCAAAAGACAGCCATGCCCAGATGCGACCATCTTCTATGCTGGAGTTTGATTCTAATTTCGATCCCTCTGGATACTTATCGAGCTCTGTCTCGAAAGTCGCTTTGTGGCAGAGAGGCTGTACAATAATAAAGGTTTATCTTACATCTATCG
>DATMZB010000145.1:0-5713 GCA_035560655.1 Methanotrichaceae archaeon
AGAAATGCTTCGGCGTTATTATTGGCCCTGCTTTAAGAGTCCACTAACTCCGAAAGCGTTATATACAAAATTTTTTATTCCCTGATTATGAAGATCTCTCTGATCCTGGGCCACCCAGACAAGGGAAGCTTCAACCATGCCATAGCTAAGACTGCAGCCCGAATGCTTCAGCGCAGTGGTCACGAAGTATTTTACCATGACCTCTACGATGAAAAATTTGACCCCATCCTTCCCTCAGAGGAGGTGCTAAAGGGCGCCCCTCTAGATCCTGTCATTGAGATGCACTGCAGGGAGATCTCCAGTGCCGATGGCATCATCATAGTCCATCCCAACTGGTGGGGCCAGCCTCCGGCCATCCTCAAGGGCTGGATAGACAGAGTCCTGAGGGCGGGGGTAGCCTACGAGTTCCTGGAATGCGATGGCGGAGAAGGAATACCAGTGGGATTGCTGAAGGCCAGAAAGGCCATAGTATTCAACACATCCAACACTCCAGAGGAGAGGGAGATGGAGGCATTCGGCGATCCTCTGGAGTCTCTGTGGAGATACTGCATCCTGGATCTGTGCGGCATCAGAGACATCAGCAGAAGGACCTTCTCTGTGGTAGTGACCAGCACTCCGGAGGACAGGGCCTCATGGCTCAGAGACGTGGAGGCTATGGTGGATAAGTGCTTCCCAAATGATGAGAAAGCCGCACTGGAGCTGGATAATCAGGGAAGGAGTGGACCATGAAGATCTTGGCGTTGATAGGCAGCCCCAGACGGGGAGGAAACACCGATATTCTGATAGACCTAATACTGGAGGAGAGCGCCAAAAATGGACACTCCGGCCAGAAGATTCGCCTATACGATCACGACATACTGCCCTGTATCGACTGTCGAGGATGCAAAAAGGGAGAGAACATCTGCGGCCTGGATGATGGCATGAAAGAGATATATCCCCTGCTGGAGGCGGCTGACCTGATCATATTTGGCACCCCCGTGTACTGGTACGGCCCCACAGCGAAGATGAAGCTGCTGGTGGACAGGATGAGGCCTTTCATAGCCAGCCGCAGGTTGCAGGGCAAGAAGGGAATGATTGCAGTGCCCTCTGAGGAGGGTCCGGGCTGCTGCGGACCGCTGACAGAGATGTTTCGCATGTCCTTTGAATACCTGGGCATGAGCTTCGCCGGAGAGGTGCTGGCTAAAGCCTACGAGAAGGGCGAGGTCAAGGACAGGCCTGAAGATCTGGCCATGGCCAGGAGGCTTGGGTCCTCTATTTGATCCAATTGATCGAGCTGATACGGCGACTTAAACCAGATCAGATAAAATTAAGTTCAGGGCTCAAGGTATAGCTCGAAGTATATGGCGGATGAGCAGAGATACATCCCAGAAAAAGGATAGGTACCAATAGGACCATACCGGCAGGAAAGCTACTCCTGCTCTACCACCTGCGTCACCTCGCCAGTGACGGCATTCATGAAGACCACCCGCTTATCCAGGGTGAATATATAAGATGCATCGGCGCCCTTCTGAGTGGGCAGAGAGGCTCTAAGCGTCACAGACTTGAACGGCTCAGAATAGCCAGCATCTCTCAGGAACAGCACGGCATCATCCAGGCTCATGTGCCGCGGCAGCTCTCGAATAGCAGTCTCCTTCCAGGGCGTGGGCGATCTCGCTGGCTTTCCGAACTGGCCATTGAAGTAGTCCAGGGTTATAGTGCATATATCATCTATATCTGTGAAGATGAACCTCCAGTGATCCACATCTCCTGCTGTTTTGGCCAGGCCGCTGGAGGGTATGCCGTGGTCCTCTACCTGGACCGCAGTGGGATACTGTGGCTTTACGATCCTCTCAGCCTCGGCCATCAGTTCAAGGTTGCTCTTATGGGTCTTTCCAGCCATATGCTTGTCTCCTGTAACTGTTTAAGAAATTGTAAGGTATTAAGCCTTTGCCTATCCAACCAAGTTCTTTCTAAACAGGAAGCCGAAGATGCCTTGCCCCGCAATCCATGACCCATAACTAGGACTTTGCATATGCCCGGATAAATCAGCATGCGAATGGCAAAAAAGATAGGAAGATAGGCCCATGGGGACTGGACCTATATCACAATTTCAGATCAATCCCTATATACAGTCTGAACCCGGCCCGGACCCACTGAGACTCCGGTGATGTCCACATCCAGCATCGACTCCAGGCGCTCCACATAGGCTCTGGCGTTTGGAGGCAGATCGTCATATGTCTCGACCTGAGTTATGTCCTCATTCCAGCCTGGCATATCCTCGTAGACTGGCTTGCACCTGGCCAGATCTCTGGTGCTCTCTGGCGGGTACTCAATGGTCTCCCCGTCCAGCTCATAGGCCACGCAGATCTTTATTGGGTCTATGCCTGTCAGGACATCGAGCTTTGTGAGCGCCATCTCAGTGTAGCCGTTTAAGTACACCGACTTGAGGCCGAGCACCGCATCGAACCAGCCGCACCTCCTGGGCCGACCTGTGGTGGTTCCATACTCTCCGCCCGTCTCACGCATGAGCTGGCCTATCTCATCCTTAAGCTCAGTGGGCATTGGGCCTTCTCCAACTCTGGTTATGTAGGCCTTTATGACTCCAACCACGTTGTCAACCATGATTGGTCCCACGCCGAGGTTGGCGCAGGCGCTTCCGGCAGTGGTGAAGCTGGATGTGACGAACTTCTGAGTCCCGTGGATGACATCCAGGAAAGCTCCCTGGGCGCCTTCTGCTAGAACGCTCTTCTCCTCATCCAGGGCTGAGTTGATCTCACGAGAGACATCTGTAACCATGCCCTTCAGCTGCTTGCCTATCTCCAGGTACTCGTCAATGTATGGCCCGTAGCGCACAATGGACGGATCGCCGCCCATGTCGGCAATGGCCTTCTCCTTGGCAGGACCAATCTCTGCAAGCTTGGCCTCCAGCAGAGCCGGGTCTGTCAGGTCCTGCATCTGGACCTCTTCCCTGGCGATTTTATCAACGTATGCAAATCCTATGCCGCGGTTTGTGGTCCCTATCTTCTGTGTCCTTGCCTTCTCCCTCAGGCTGTCGAGCTCAATGTGGTAGGGCATGATTATGGTGGTCTTGGCGTCGATCCCTAAATCCACATTTATGCCGCTTGACTCCAGGGACTGGATCTCGCTCCAGAGCACGCGAGGGTTCATGACAACTCCGGGACCTATAAGGAGCCTGGCGCCAAAGAGAGCGCCGCTGGGAACGAGGTGAAGCTTGTAGGTTTTATCGCCAACCACTACGGTATGGCCTGCGTTGTCGCCGCCCTGGAAGCGGACGACAATATCGTAATTCTCGGCCAGAAGGTCTATTACTTTCCCTTTTCCTTCGTCGCCAAACTGCGCACCCGTGAGTATCGTAAACATATGAACTGGGGTGAGTAACAACGTAGATAACCATTTTGATGGACAGGGTCAAGCCCTGCATGTGCACAGCACATAGTTCGCAATCTTGCGGCACACATCTATGCCCAGAGCATCGAAGATGCCCTTTCCTGAGGGGGTCCCGTTGACCTCTATCACCTTCAGCCCGTCCTCAGTCTCCAGCAAATCGACTCCACAGTAGACAGCACCCACGCTGCGGCTGGCCCTGACAGCAAGGTCGGCCAGCTCATCAGTCATCCTGCATTCCTGGGGAGATCCTCCGCGGGCTAGGTTGCTGATCCAGGACCCTTCTGGGGCTACTCTGTAAATGGCTCCGGCCAGCTCATCGCCGACCACAAAGGCCCTTATGTCCCTGGGATTGGAAAGCTCAACGAACTCCTGGAGGTAGGCCATGCCCTGTCCATCTATAATGGCCTTCAGGGCACCGGCATTCTCCTTTGTGATGAGCTGGATTCCCCGGCCTTTATAGCCATAGAGCGGCTTGGATACCAGCCTTCCATGGCGCTCCAGCGCAGCCAGGGCATCATCCAGGCTCGAAGTAGCCAGGGTCCATGGCGTAGGAACGCCAGAGCGCTGCATTGCTATGCTGGTGGCAAACTTGTTCGCTGCAGTGGCTATGGCCTCAGGAGGGTTGATCACCTGCAGTCCCAGTTGCTGCAGAGCACGGAGGACCTCGAACCTGAATGCCATGTCCTGAGAAGTGCCCTGGCCCAGGTCCCTGACTATCAGCCCTTCCAGGCCTGCCAGATCGCTCTTCCCGCAGCTGATGGCCACGGCGCCTCCCACCTGGGCTGAGAGCTTTGAGAAGTTCAGGAAACTGGCATCAAGGCCGCACTTATTCAGGTCTGCTTGAAGAGACCTGGCAGTCCAGTCATCGGGATCTGAGACCACAATTCCAAAGCGCATGTACTGCAGTAATCAGAACAGATATTTCTGAGTAGCGAGGGCTGAAGGAAGACAGGTCAAGCTCCAGCATTATGCTTCAGATTTAGGATTATGCTCACCTATCAACTTCGATCCTGAAGTACCTCACACCAGAAGCGATGTTCTCCCAGGGCTTCTTGTAGACCATTGATATTCGAGTTACTCCAGGCTGGAGCGGCGTGAACCAGAAGACCTGCAAGTCACCTCTGCCAAGGGCCCCGTTAGCATCTATAGTGAAGCTGGAGTTTTCCAGGCGCATGATGCGGTGCTCGTAGTCCGGCTCCCAGGCGAGCCTCGGCCGGGGGTCTGCCCGAAGCGATATCATAAAGGCCTGGCCAGCTTTTGCATGGATCAGAGTCTCCCTGACATCTGCATAATCATAGACAATGGCGCTTTGGATCAGGTAGTTCTCTGCAGGCTGCATCAGCGGGTAGTAATCCACATTGTTTTCATCGATTACCTTTGGCTTATCTCCCACGCCGTTTCCATCGGTGTCATTGCCGTGATAGTCGGACCAGTAGTTGCCCAGGTGGCCCCTGAGTATTCGGCTGTTGTACTGGTAGTTGATCGAATCGTGCGAGGACCATGAGTTGGCCTGAGCAGAGCTCACTGCAATGTTCAGGAAGTCGTTTAGATAAATATTGTTATCAGCAGAGTTGAGGACCAGGCGGGACGGGCCCTTAAGGCTGGCAAGCTTGAGCCCGCGAAGGGTAACGCCACTTGCAGATATGACCAGCGGGCTTGTGTTGTCTGATATCAGGGCAGGGTTACCATCGCCTGCATCTATTCCACCCATCAGAGTCAGCTTCTTGTAGGCCAGGACCTGCTGGCTGTAGATGCCGGTCTTTATATTGATCGTGTCTCCAGGGCTGGCAAAGTTGATGGCTTCCTGTATGGTTTTATAATCGCAGCCGTCGGGACACACCGATAGCTCCTTCTGGGCACTGGCGGCGCTAAATGTTGCCAGAACCAGCAATAATATCCAGATACCAGCCCTGTTGCTAGCCATGAATGATGATAGAAACTCTGTGCTCAAGAACTTTATTATGGATATTTATGGATATGCGATCTGAATGGAAGATCGTCTTTTGAGTCAAATGCTAGATATCTGAGCTGCCACCAAGGCAGTGGCCTTAAGGTGTGTCTGCGTGGGACGCCCTCTCAATATTCAGATTGAGAGCATGAACATGAGAAGAACAACCATAGATTCAGGGCGAAACACTAACCAACTGGGCGTCTCAGGCCCTGAGCCAAGCGCATTTGTGGAGAACACTCATATATCCAGGCTTGAGGTAGGGCAAAAGTACGATGGCCTCAGCACAAAGGACTTGGCTTGTCCGAGCTGTGAACCTGCAAAGGCGAGCAGGCATTATTGCTGGCTTATCGGGTTTGAAATTTTGATGGCCCTATT
>DATMZB010000146.1:0-3948 GCA_035560655.1 Methanotrichaceae archaeon
TCGTAAGGCTTCCTGTTGGTGTGCCGCCTGGTTATCGCATTGAAGAGGTCAGGGAACTTTTTAGCTCCCTCGCCCTCATCAAAACCGATCACAGCAATCTTATCGCTCTCAGTGCCATCAGGGAGATATTCTATGTCGTATCCAAAGCCGAAATGCTCAGCAGCTATGAGAAGATTGGCTAGAAAGCAGCCGTTGCTCATAAAGAGAGTTCGGTTGTTGGTGTCCACGTTAGGCAAGGATCTTGAAAAATCGGCCATCAGAGTGACTTCATTTTCTCGCAGGTATACTTTCCAGGGCTGAATGTTTGGTCCAGATGGCGCCAGCACAGCATAACGAAGCAAGAATCTGATCTTCTCTTCAATGCTCTTCTTGGAGGGATAGTCTCCTTCTTTTGCATTCCAGGCCGCCAGTTTGTCATCCACCTTGATCATCTCCGATGCAGCGAGGTATAGTTTGGCACAAAATCTGAATAAAATTATATAGGCCGACTATAACTGCCTTACGCCCAGCCGTTCGCTCGGACCGTTGGGTTGACTTTCAAGCAGGCTGTGTATCAAATTGGCTTCAATTTTGCACACCACATGATCGTGAATCCGTCAATGGATAGTACTATCTCGTGCTGTGTTGGATAAATCATGCAAATCTGCAAGCAGAAGTCGTTTCCTTGTGCTGACAGTGGGTCGTCAAAAATCGATATGTATTGGCTTGGTCTAGCAGTGTTGTCCAACACAGCACTATCTCGAAATGCCTGCCCTAAATTTGCAGCAAATTTGTCATACTGCCCCAAGCAATTGCATCCATATCTATCTTTTTGCATCAACCTGCAGCACCAATCCAGATATCTTTGCGAACAAAGGGCTCTATTAGTCCTGCCAAGGCAGAGCATCATCATCAACCAAGCAGCCATCGAAAAGATATGCAGCTAATTTTATATTCTTGCAGTGCAAAAAGATAACGATAATGAAACGCCTCCAAGATTATACCATGGTCATCCGCCCCGATGACAATGGCACCTTTGCAGCCTACATTCCAGCAATCCCAGGGTGCCATGCCTGGGGCAGAACTCAGGATGATGCCCAGGCAGAGCTAGCCTGCGTCTTCGAGATGATCTTGCAGGAGCATAAGGAAAAAGGGCTGACGATGCCAGAAGATGTGGAGTTGACCAAGGCCTATGTCCATTAGAGCCGCAGACCTGGAGCAGGCAGCCAGAAAGAAGGGATTTTTAAAGATCAATCAGAGTGGAGGCCATGCTCGCTGGAAGTACCTGGATGTGAGAGCCACTACCATTCCTATTCATGGAGATGATGATATAGGAGGCTGGCTCGCTCATGAGATTTTAGAGCAGCTCGGGCTCACAGAAGAGGAGCTCGAGGAGCTTCTATAGATGGAAGGTTCATCCCGACGCGGCTCAGTTTTGTCTGCTTCATGCTCGCCCCTATGGGAGGAATCTCCTCCAATCTTCTCTTTAGATTCTTCCCAAATGGGATTCTCCATAAGCAACTCCTATTTCCAGATTTAGTTTTGGGATGTGCCATTATAATAATTCCATTAAATAAGTATGTCAAGCTAGCGGTATGGAAGGCCGTATCCAGCAGATCAATTGGCAGGGATTAGGCCTGATTTTTCTATCAAGCAATATGAAACAGGGGAATTTTTCCTTATCCTGAGCAGCTTATTTATATTGAAAGCGAGCTTTCACCACCAAATCGCTATAAAGATGAAGGAGATATCCTTCTCGAGCCGGACTATGTATGATGCTGCTAAGAAAAGCAGCACTATGCTGAGTTCCAGAGGTCAGTGAGGTCAGAGGTAGATAGAATGGAGTATATCCTGCACCCTAAGTCAGAGATCGATAACAGACTCAAGAAGTTCCAGGCCATGATGGGAGACATGGATGGAGCGATTCTATTCCAGTCCACGGATATGTGCTATTTCTCAGGCACTGCCCAGGATGGACTGATCTACATCCCAAGGGACTATGAGCCCATATTGATGGTTAAAAGGAGCCTTGATAGGGCAAAGCAGGAGTCACCTCTGGAGGTAAGGCCGCTCAAGAACCTGAAGAACCTCAAATCTGACCTGGGGATACAGCCTGGAGCAGTGATCGGCCTGGAGTTTGACGTTCTGCCCCACAGCATCTACTCCAGGGTGGCTGACGTCCTGGGAGATGTAAAGCTCGTCGATGTCTCAGAGATGATTAAGCACATACGCTCAGTGAAGTCCGAGTTCGAGCTTGGCCTGATAGGCGAGGCTTCCAGGATCCTGGATGCTGGCCTGGCATCTATTCCGGACCATATCAAAGAGGGGATGAGGGAGGTGGACCTCGCCTGCCATGTAGAATCCGTGATGAGGTCTATGGGACATCAGGGGTCACTCAGGTTCAGGAGGTTCAATAGCATAGTCCCTCTGGGCCATCTCATGTCCGGCTCAGATGCTGCAGTTCCAAGCTTTCTTGCAGCATCCACAGGCGGGAGAGGAACATCCCTGTTCTTTCCCCAAGGTGCGGGGTTCAAGAAGATAAGGCGCAATGAGCCTATACATGCGGATTTCGTGGGGATTTACAATGGATATATCGCAGATGCGACCAGGATATTCTCACTTGGCAGATTATCCCAGGATCTGGAGGATGCCTACACTGCCTGCCAGGATATCCAGGAGGCTGTAGCGCGAGAACTCCATCCAGGGAAGACAGGACGGAACCTGTTCGACTTATCCGAGACGCTGGCAGAGCGGCTTGGATATAAGGACTACATTGGTGGCTTGCCCGGCAATAAGTGTGGGTTTGTGGGCCATGGAGTGGGTCTGGAGCTTGACGAATACCCGGTGTTGGCTCCGTTGGATCACCTGATCCAGAAGAACATGGCAATCGCAGTTGAGCCAAAGATGATCTTTCCAGGAGTGGGTGTGGTTGGAATTGAGGACACCTTCCTTACAACTGAGAACGGGGCAAAGAGGCTAACCAATCTGCCACGAGAGATCTGGCAGGTATGAGCAATGGCTTCATTGAACATTTTGGGCTAATTACTGTTTCCCAATGAAAAACATCTAAATGGTGAATGAGCGGGGTAACTTTAGCCATGCTCATCTAATATCTATCCCGCATTATGGAGTTTGCATCGAATAGATGTCTGATAATATCTCCCGCGCTCAAATGAAAAAGAGAGGGCTAATCTAGCCCGAGTTCTTTAATTGGTCTTATTGAACTATGAACTTGCCCGTCATCTGCGTCGGATGGATGTCGCACCTGAAGAAGTATGTGCCAGGTGTGGTTGGGGCTGTGAAGGTGTAGGCAATCTTGCTGGGGCCTGTGATGGTATTACCCTTGTAGATCGTACTTGCGGCAGATGAGTCAGTGTACACTGCGAAGTTATGAGGTATGCCGTTGTCCTGGTTGTCAAAGTTGACTGTGACCGATGCACCTGCAGGGACCGTGATTGTGCTCTTATCAAAAGCAATGTTCTTGGCTACAAGGTTGATTGTGGTTCCATTAGCTGACTGAGGAGCAGCCGCACCAGTTGTGCCAGCAGCGGCAGCAGCCATGCCTGATGATACTGGGGCTGTAGCTGCATTTCCTGTCACTGTAACATTGATCATTGCGTACTTCGGAGGATTCAGGGGTGTGTGGTCGTTGTTGACTAGCTCCGCAGCGAATTTATGCCTGCCAGGCATGACATTCATCCAGGTATAGCTAGTGTTGGCGGTAGGGACGTAGGTTCCCACAGCCGTGAGTGCCGCCTTTCCCGGGGTCGTAGGTACATTGACATCCATGAAGTAATGGATATGGCCAGATCCATCCACATTCGCTGCACCGAGCTGGTTCACCAGTGTGAAATCATCAACATGGACAGTGATAGTGACATTGCCAGCAGGCAATGTTGAATTGTCGCCAGGAGATGTTATCTTAATGCTCGGAGCTCCAAAACCCAGGTCTGCGGCATTAGCTGGGAG
>DATMZB010000147.1:0-5951 GCA_035560655.1 Methanotrichaceae archaeon
AAACTATCCATTCCAGAATGGATTAGGCGTGTCAAAAATAATCTGAGAAGTCTAGCTCCGGGCCCTTCTCAACCTCAAGCCTGACCACGGATTCTTCAGCCCGGCCTCATCCCCAGGGCCAATTCTTCAGCTCGGTCATACAGGCCATTACCACCAGCTTTGCAGCCCATTTCCGCGATATCAGCAAATATGCAAGACTTTCCATTCAACATGCGGGCACCGGCGCTCAGCTTATTTTCCATCGGCACAGCCTTGCCATCTGCCGCCCCATAAGCACTGCATCTGCCGGCCGATAAGATAGATATACCTCCAGGTTATGCAGAATTCATAAAACATCATAACTATTCGCCGCACGCGCTATCATGGGAATTGTGGAGACGAAATTTCAATCCCGGAGGCGCAGAGGAGAAGATTAGATGAATTCCACTGAGCAGATCTTTAACGCTATTCAAGAGAAGAATGTAGAAACCATCAGGTTGCAGTTCACTGATATTCAGGGCGTGGTCAAGAACGTCGCAGTGCCGCCAAACCAGCTTGGAAAGGCCCTCAAGAGCGGCATATCATTCGACGGCTCATCCATAGAGGGCTTTGCTCGCATACAGGAGTCGGATATGGTTCTCAGGCCCGACATATCCACATTCAGCGTCCTTCCCTGGAAGTCCGAGGACGGGTCCAGTGAGGCCAGGTTCATCTGCGATGTCTACCTGCCAAACGGCAAGCCGTTTGAGGGCGATCCGCGCTATGTCCTCAGAAGGATGCTGGACAGTGCCCGCGAGATGGGCTATGCCATGAATGTGGGGCCGGAGCTTGAGTTCTACCTCTTTGAGAAAAAGAACGGCGGCTCGTCAACGATTCCCCATGACTTCGGAGGCTACTTCGACTTAGGGCCGGTGGATCTGGCTGAGGATATAAGGCGGCTCATAGTGAAGGCCCTGATAAGTATGGGGTTCACTATTGAGGCTGCTCACCACGAGGTCGGCAAGGGCCAGCATGAGATAGACTTCGTATATGATGATGCCCTCAAGAATGCTGACAAGGTGGTCACGTTCAAGTATGTTACAAAAACCATAGCCATGAAGCAGGGCCTCCACGCCACGTTCATGCCCAAGCCTCTCTTCGGCGCTGCCGGGACGGGAATGCACGCCAACGTCTCACTCTTCCGCGGAAACGAGAACGCCTTCTATGATCCCCATGCACCACTGGGCATAAGCGACCTGGCCCGCAACTTCATAGGCGGGCTAATAGAGCACGCCGCAGCTATCACGGCCATTGCCAACCCCCTCATAAACTCATACAAGAGGCTAGTGCCCGGCTTTGAGGCGCCCGTGTACATAAGCTGGTCCGGGCCCAACAGGTCCTCTCTGATAAGGATACCTGCAGGCCGCGGCCTGTCGACCAGGCTTGAGTTCCGGTCGCCGGACCCCACCTGCAACCCGTACCTGACCTTCACGGCGATAATGGCCGCGGGCCTCGACGGCATAAAGAGGGGCTCAGACCCTGGCGAGCCCGCGGACATCAACGTCTATGACCTGACACCAGATGAGCGCGTGGCGCGGGGCATAAAGCTCCTTCCGGCCAACCTCCACGAGGCGCTCTGTGCCCTGGAAGGCGACCGGGTGATCAGAGATGCCCTGGGAGAGCACGTTTTCAACAACTTCCTGAGGCTCGGCAGCCTGGAATGGGAGATGTACAACACATTTGTGCACCAGTGGGAGATAGACAGGTACATAAACGTCTTCTGAAGGGGATCAACTCCCCTCTGTTTTTTTATCGCCATTGCCAAATGCAATTTCTTCGGTGAATTTTTAATGAATAATCGGCGTTGGCTGGCCTAGGATATGGTCCAACGAGCACCCGAAACATATATATACGGGTCCCACCTTGGAAGGGTCCGGGCCGGTAGCTTAGTCAGGTAGAGCGAAAGGCTCTTAACCTTTAGGTCGGGGGTTCAAATCCCTCTCGGCCCGCTTTCAATGGGGCTGTGGCCTAGCCAGGTAGGGCGATGGGCTCCAGCGGTATGATTTATGATGAGCAACGGGTCTACTGAGGCCTCTCGACGGGGAGGTCGTTGATGATCCGTTGGAGCACTGAAAGGGCGATTTTCAGCTTCGATGAGGTTGAAACGCTTCAGTATCGGAGAAACCCGTCGATCGTGCGTTCGAATCGCACCAGCCCCACGTTTTTATTAAACGTAGCACTTAAATAGACTACATGCTGATTCTTGAGAGGGTGCTAAGGATGTACAGAGATATACTCACCATGTGCTGGTCCATCAAAGAGGTCAACAGGAACCTGGCCGACAGGAAGAGCATGACTGATTATTCGATCACCTACCTCAAAAATGCCTGCTCGGAGCTGGCAGGACTGATCAGGGATGTCAGCCAGTCCAAGCCTGGAGCCAAGATTGAGGTAGTGGACAGGAGCGGCCATAAGAAGATGATCGCCCTGGCTGATGTGGCCGAGATGCTCTACGATGCCAAGAAGATAATAGCTCTGAACCTGATAGACAACATCGACAGATGGGCCAGAGCAGAAACGAAGGCCTGAGCCATCGCGAGCCGCAGGGCATAAGCATCACAGCGCCTCGGAACTCATAGGGCTCATCACTTTTCAGGCAAATTTTTTCTTCACAGGCGCTGCGACCAACTAGAGGGATATTCAAGATATTAGAATCGATCGTTCGAGCAAGCAATCTCGCGCATTGAACGGGCATGAGCATGGGACCAGAAGCTGTGGCAAAGGCAGCCGAGTTTATGTAGATGGCCGGAGGCAAAAGGCTGAGGTCTTACATGAGGGGCGGGGGAAATTCCCAGATTCTTAAACTATAGTGTTTTACCAAACGATTTAGGCTTGGCAAGATGGACCAACCAGGAGTTGAGTCATCTTTTAAATTAGCTCTATGCCTGCGCTTTTGGGGCAGTTGCCCCCCTGACCCCCTCTGGGGGGACATTTCAGACAATATGCAATCTCTGTCAGGGGGCTGCTTTATGGACGGATAGCATATCACATAGAGCTTAAAAGATGCCGGAAGTATGCGAATTTGACGCCACCAATGAGCATTATATAAGCTGCTTTTAATCAGACTTCCTCGAGTACTTCATCAGAATCGCCTCCAGCTCCCTTCTCAGCACTGGCTTTGCAATGTAATCGTCCATGCCAGCTTCGATGCACATCTCGCGGTCGCCGTCCATAGCGAAGGCAGTGATAGCTATGATCCTGGGCTGCTTCTCAGCCGGCCAGAGCTTGCGTATCTTTCTGGTGGCAGTGATGCCGTCCATCTCAGGCATTTTGATATCCATGAGCACAAGATCGTAAGGCCGGATTTCGAAGGCTTGGAGGACCTCCAGTCCATCCGCTACGGCATCAGGCCTGTAACCCATCCTTTTGAGCATCTCCATGAGCATGCTCAGGTTCGAAGGATTGTCTTCAGCCACCAGTATGCTCATCGGCTTCAGCTCTGAGAGATTCTTAGATGCAGCATCCCTATCAGTCTCCCCAAAATCCAGGTGCGTGCCAGCGGCGACCTCCGCCTCAATGGTGAATCTGAAGATCGAGCCCTGGCCCAGAATGCTCTCAGCCCAGATCTCGCCGCCCATCAGCTGGACCAGGTTCTTGCTTATGGCGAGTCCCAGGCCGGCACCGTCGCGCTTACGGCTTATGATGTATTCTACCTGGCAAAATGGCTGGAAGAGCATGTCCATCTTGTCCTGTGGTATGCCAATGCCCGTATCCCTGACTGCAAAGAGGATCTCGCGCTTTTTCTCCCCCAAGGCTTTGGATGAAACAGATACAGACACGTCCCCAACATCAGTGAACTTGACTGCATTTGAGAGCAAATTGACCAGGATCTGCCGGAGCCGCCCTGAATCTCCTACAATCGCATCAGGCGCGCCGTAGTTGATGGTGTAGGATAGGTTCAAACCCTTATCGTTAGCCTTGACCGCCACCAGGTCCAGAGATTCCTTGATGCAATGTCGGAGACTAAACGGCTGGTGTTCCAGCTCCATCTTCTCATTCTCCGCCTTGGAAACATCAAGAATATCGCTTATGATGGTCAGAAGGGCTTCGCCGCCGCTCTTGATTCGCTCTACGTACTCCCGCTGGTCAGGGGTCAGGGACTCGTCCAGCAGGAGGCTGGAGAAGCCTATCACGGCGTTCATGGGTGTCCTGATCTCGTGTGACATGTTTGCCAGGAACGCTGCTTTGGCCTTGACTGCATCCAGGGCCAAATCCTTGGCCTTGGTAAGATCCGCTTCAAGCTTCCTATGCAGTTCCAGCTCTACCAGGAGTTCCTCGTTCGCCATCTCCAGCTCTTCCTTGGCATGGGATAGCTCAGCCTCCAGTTGTTTATGCGTTAGTATCTCGGATTTGAGTGCTTCATCTATTCTCTTGCGTTCGATGGCATACCTTATGGAGCGTACTAGAAGCTGGCTGCTTACCTGACCTTTAATCAGGTAATCCTGGGCCCCCTCCTGGACAGCTTTGAATGCCAGCGCATTATCCTCGTTGCCTGTGAGCACTATAATTGGGAGCGCTGGCGCATGAGCGTGAATCTTCTTAAAGGTATCAAGGCCAAGGCTATCGGGCAAAGCGAGATCCAGGAGGATGGCATCTTTACAGTCGAGACACTTCAATCCCTCTGAAAGCCTGTCGACCCAATCCAGTTCAAAGGCTGCACCTGTCACCTCGCCCAGGAACTCCTTTATGAGGCGTGCATCTCCCGGGTTATCTTCGATTAAAAGTATATGGAGGGGATTGCTCATTTTACTCATCTTTAGGGGGTAGCTTTACAACAGTAAACCAGAAGTTCTCAATGGACCTGACCACGTTAATGAACTGGTCAAAGTCTACGGGCTTTGTGATATAGCAGTTGGCATGCAGGCTATATGTCATGATTATATCTTTCTCAGCCTGGGATGAGGTCAGAACCACTATAGGAATGCATTGCAGATGGGGGTCTTTTTTGATCTCGGCCAGCACCTCGCGCCCGTTCTTCTTAGGCAGGTTCAGATCCAGAAGTATCAGGTCGGGCTTGGGAGCATCCCCATATTTGCCCTCGTGATGCAGAAAGGCCATGGCATCCATTCCATCCACGACGACGTTTATTCTGTTTGAAACCTTGCCTTCCTTGAGCGCTTCTATAGTTAAACGTACGTCTCCAGGATTGTCTTCCACCAAAAGGATCTCAATAGGTCCGCACTTTGTCCCATTGCCCATCTTATCTGCCCCCATTTTGTTTATCGTAGTGCCCATGTTCGACATCTATCTGCATGGGGATGCTAAAGTAAAACGTGGTGCCTCTTCCAGGCTCGGATTCCAGCCAGATGCGTCCGCCATGACGTTCCACGATCTTCTTTGAGACAGTAAGGCCTATGCCCGTTCCAGGAAATTCCTCCCTGCTGTGCAGGCGCTGGAATAATACGAAGATTCTTTCATGGAACTGAGGATCGATGCCTATCCCGTTATCACTCACTGAGAATGCCCACTCATCTCCATTCTGCCTGGCAGAGACGTGAATTTTCGGCGTCTCCTGGCTTTTGAACTTTATGGCGTTGCCCATGAGGTTCTGGAAGAGCTGTACCATCTGCAGCTCATCGGCCATGGCAGTGGGAAGAGGGTCATGGGTCACGACTGCCCCGCTCTCTTCTATGGCTATTTTCAGGTTGGCCATCGCCTTTGAGAGGACGTCCTCGAAGTCTGTGGGCATGGGAGGCGTTCCTCGGGTGCCGACGCGGGAGTAGGCCAGGAGATCGTTTATGAGCTGCTGCATGCGTTTAGTTCCATCTACCGCATAAGCTATGAACTCATCAGCATCCTTATCCAGCTTGCCGTTATAGCGCCTGGATAAAAGCTGTACATAGCTGGATATCATGCGCAAGGGCTCCTGCAGATCATGAGATGCGACATAGGCAAACTGCTCAAGCTCGGCGTTGGACCTGGCCAGGAGCGCT
>DATMZB010000148.1:0-9382 GCA_035560655.1 Methanotrichaceae archaeon
GCTGGGACTTGAGCCCAAGTTCTCTCATGTGAGCATCGGCGGCGGAGCATCAATCAGCTACCTCTCCGGAGATCCACTGCCGGGCATTGAGGCCTTGAAAAAGGCGGCCCAGAAGCACAGGTCCTAAGGCCTGTCCCTGAATTTTTCAAGCACCTTTTTTCTGAGATCAGCAAGCAGCACCCGGGCATCGGCTGGAGCCTCGAGCGCTGCAGCACCCCTGTGGCCCCCTCCCTCGCCATAGTGGCTTTTTGCAACACTACGCATTATCTCAGAGAGGTCGATTCCGGCCCGGCCTGCCTCTCTCCTTGCCCGTCCGCTGACCCTGGTGAGGTTGCCGTGCTTGCCTGCTGCAAATGCCACGTCAGCGCCAATATCCACAAGCGACATGGCAGAAGTGCCTTCAAAAGAGTTGATCTCAGTGGTAGCCACTATCCAGTCTCCGGTCCATTCTATCTCGGACCGGGCCGCGGCCTTGAGCGTGGCTATCCTCTGGGACACGTCGCTTGGAGTGCTTGAGAGCACCATCAGGGCCTCGTCATAGTTCAGACCACCTGCAAGAAGGATGTCTGATACGGCTCGAAAAGCCTCGGGCATGCCGCGTCTGAAGCGGCCGGTGTCTGAGATTATGCCCACTACCATGGCCAGGGCCATCTCCCTTGTTGGCCTGATGCCCTCCTCGCTCAATATCCGCCAGGCAATTTCTGCTGTTGAGTTTGCCGGCCTCTGTATATAGAACTCGGCGTTCTGGATCAGGCTGTGGTCCAGGTGGTGGTCCACAACCGCATACTTGCCAAGCTTTGCAGCGCCCAGCTGAAGCCTGACGGAGGTGTCCACGACCACGACGAACCCGTAGTTCTCCACATCAGGGTCTATTATGACCTCGGCCCTGACTGCATCAATCAGGCTTCCTGCGGACTTGCTGATGTCCTCAGCCACGCCTATAGAGCCTCCAAATGCACTCTGAAGAGAATAAGCGCTACCTATGGCATCCGGATCGGCGTTCCTGTGGCAGAGGTACAGGACATCATCATACCGCCTGATGTGCGAGCCGAACTGGGATTCGTCTATCCGCATATGTGAAATGACGGCATGAGGGGTAAAAATATGTTGGTCCATGTTGGATCGTTAATTACAAATGTCCCATCAGTGCAAATAGTATAGATGTGGCCAGTTTAAGCGATCCGGCCTGCAGAAGGTGGCGATTTTGGATAATGAGATGGATATAAAGAGGGAGATGGAGATGGAGCGCCAGAGGCAGGCTCTGGCCGACTATCTGCAGATTGACCCAAAAGAGGTATCAGCCTGCTCTATGAGGATCAACGATCTCAACACTTTCCAGGTCAGGAAGATGATCTACCTGGTGGGCACAGACGAGGAGGTCAATGCCGGAATTCGCGGATACTTCGAGAACGACCTTGGAGATCTGGACTCGGCCTTCATCGGCAGGGCAGCCAAGCTCTCTGAGCAGGATGCTCAGGTTGTAAACAGGCTCTGCGAGGTAATGGATGAGGACTTCGAGACCGATATACTAAACGAGGCGCTGCTCAGCATAGTGGAGAAGTGCGGCCAGCTCGATGAGCTGATAGATGCTGCAGTGGCCGAGGTGGACAGGGGCGAGTTCCTATCCATAGAGGGCAAGGAGATTCCATTCGGCGACTACTTCATATACAAGTTCAAGGAGGGCCAGTGCTCTGACTTCGACCACGTTGTGGAGTGAGAGGCACTCAAACCATTCTCATTTTAAACATCATTTAGCATTCCTATTTTGAGATCTATTCTCAGCTCTCTTCTGGAGTACAGCTTTGAGTGATCTCAGTCCTTATTTTAAATACGCAAGCTTTAATATTCCGTATGTGAATATATTGTACTCAGCAGCACTTCTTATTCGATATCAAGAGTTATGAGGTGTCACTGATATGGATGCAAACATCAACAATTTCGTGAGCTGGCTTCAGGACCATGAAGATGAGTTTCCGCCGTTCAGCAATGAGCTGATAGATGCCGCTGCAAAGGCAGTCGAGCAGGGTGGCTATTCCAAGGCCAGGGAGGCCGTATTCAGCTCAAAGGCAGATGCCAAAGAGAAGCTGGGCCTGGAGGTCATACTCGACCAGCTGGAGTCATCGGGCGTGGATAAGGAGAAGGGCAGCTTCCTGGTCAGGAGGATTGACTCCATAAGCAAGTTATCGGGCTATGACGAGGGCGGCCTCGGCTGGCATACCTGAGGAAATTCCCATCAGCACTTTTTCTTTCTGGCTATCACGGGCTGTTCGCCTTTTGGGTAGATACAGATGAACTGGGCTGTCACTCCCGTCCGTGACTGGACCCACACTGCTGGGGGTGCAGTGCATCTGGATTGGATAAAGAGCGCTAAACAGAGAAATGCCAGCACGACTTGGTAACGAAAATGGCCCGTGCTTCTGGGGATGACTGCTCCAAGAGATCATGCCGCGGAAATGCTGCGCATTCATGCCAAATAACGATCATCGGAAGGCGAAAGACCTTCAAGACGTTCTGGGCTAGCAAAGATGCTCAATGATAATCTGAACTCTCTGCATTAACACAAATGCCCTACGTTGGTACGAAAATACCCCCTAGGCTAAGCAGTAACCTTGGTTATTGAGTATCCAGATTTCTCAAGGGACCTTATCATTGATTGTTCCCTAGCTTTTGAGTTTCTTTGATAGATAGCTTCTGCCCCTTGATCAACATAGGCCTCACCAGTTTTTAAGACTCTGTAGATATCCCTCAGGATGCAGTGTCCCAGTGCAACCAAAGCTCTCTTTTTGCCTCTCCTTTTAGCAATTCCGTGGTAGATGGCGCTGTATTCAGATCCTTTTGTTTTTGAAGCGGCCCAACTCACTTCAGCGAGAGTTCCCTTAAGGAAGCTATTGCCTTTCCTAATCTTGCTGCTTTTCTTAATCCCTGCACTCTCATTATTTCCCGGGCACATTCCAGCCCAGGAAGCGAGATGTGCATCATCCGGGAACTGAGACATATCAACGCCAATCTCAGCAATTATGGCCGCAGCGGAAGCTTTACTTATGCCTGGTATGGTTTGGATCAGATCATCCTCATTTTGAAATGGGATCATGTGTCTCTGAATCTCAATATCCAGCACCTGAACCTGATCAACCTGGAACGCTATATTATTCAAGTGAAAACTGATAAGGAACCTGTGATGCTCAGTTACTTTTCCATTTAAGGCTTCAACAAGCCGATCAACCTTCTTCTTCAGCTTGCCTTTAGCCATATCTGCGATCTCCTCTCGCGAGAGTTTCTCTTTTTCCAGTAGAGCATGTATCATCCTCATGGACGATTTGCCATATACATCAGAAACGACAGATCCCAATTTGATGTTTGCATCCTCAAGGACCTTCTGAAGCCTATTCTTCTCCGAGGCCATGATCCCAACATGCTTTCTTCTGGTCCTGTTTAGGTCCCTCAACTGCCTTATCTCAATAGGAGGAATAAAGCTTCTTGGTATCAAACCACTGCGTTGCAACGTGGCTATCCATTGGCAATCCTTTACATCGCTTTTCTTACCTGGAACTTTCTTTACATACTGCGCATTTGCCAGGACAACATCGAATCTATCTTCAAGGATATTGAACACAGGTTTCCAATATACTCCTGTGCTCTCCATTGCAACGGATTCTACATTATTCTCTAATAGCCAATCCTTTAACTTAAGCAAGTCTGAAGTCATGGCTGAATAAGTTCTAATTTCGAACTTAGGAGGCTTGTCCAACGGTCCTTTAGCTATACATGCTTTAATCATCGACTTATGGACATCTAACCCGCAACAGCTCTGCATTATTGGTTGCATATTCGGCCTCCGTGAGACAAGAGAAGCAACAGCAAAGAAACTAAATTTGGTACGCGTGCCCTCTTTAGGGGGCAACATTCATGGGTGCTCAAGGTTGCTTGGTTCAGTTTTCTGGACGGGGTTCATCTCAACCACCAAACGTTATGGACCGACGTCACTCGTCTCACAATGTCAATAATCCCTCAACATAAATATATCTTTATCCATTTTCATTCTCATGGGTGACCGATAAGTCATGAGCGTTTTCTGGGGGCAGTCGCACCCAGAAGTAAAGGGCATAGCGTACTGCCCCAAAGGGAACGCTTCAAGCCCTAAAGAAATCTGCAGCAATCGTTCCCAGAAGTAAAGGGCATCGCGTACTGCCCCAAAGGGAATGCTTCAAGCCCTAAAGAAATCTGCAGCAGTCAATCCCAGAAGTAAAGGGCGTAGCGTACTGTTCCGAAGGGAACGCTTCAAGCCCTAAAGGAATCTGCAGCAATCGTTCCCAGAAGCAAAGGGCATAGCGCACTGTCTATAATTTGCAGGTTACACACCAAAATAAGCAGGCGGACTGCGAAAGATCTTCAAAACTTGGCATGAAAATAGCCAGATTCTGGGATCATTTTCATCCTGATGGGTGACCGACAGGCCATGAGCGTTTTCTGGGTTAACTGCCTGTGCCCCGTGATTCTGGGGCCGACTGCCCCTCTGACCCCCCCTCTGGGGGAGAGGCTCCCACATCCAGGCCAGAGCTACAGAAAGATGCTCTTTATTTGGCCTGGATGCATTATGATCCAATGGGGCAGGTCAGGAGGTCGTCGGCCTTGAGACATCCATCTGTTAGTATCCCATCCAGATAGATACGGCTATCCTGCTGAATCAATGGTGCTATTTCAGCCTCGTTGTACTAGCTCTTTCAACTACCTCAAAGAGAGGATGCCTACACAGTTGCATACACTTTTCCTTCCCAGGGGAACAGAGGTTCTCGGCCGACCCATTCTCCTGGCACTGGGCGATTGAGAGTTATCTCCCTCCAGCTTTTCCCATCCGGTGTGTCGGGCCAGTTGGGAACGACATACTCTGAGCGAGGGTTCCAGGGATCTGAAGTGCCCCAATCGGAAAAATTGGCAACCACTACAACTTGATCCGAACTCTCTGAGGGTCCGCGCCTCCAAGCAAGGACCCGTTTCCCCTCATTGAAATCCATATGTATGAACTCTGTATCGCTGGTTGCCAGGGCAAAGGATTGAGTCCTGAAATGAACCAGGTTAGCCACATAATCAAAGACCCTTCTCCTCCAGGGTTCTTCCCGCCTCTCGAAGTTGACAGCATTGATCTGCTTGAATGGATGCCTGGATTCCAGCTCACTTATTTCCGCAAACTCATCGCCTGCCAGGATCATGGGAATGCCTGCTGCGGTCAATAAGCAAACAAATGCCAGCTTTATTCTTTGTTCAGCCTCATAGATCTGATTATTCTGTAAGAAATTGCAGAGACGCTCATTCTGAAATCCCTCTGTATCGTGTGAGCCAACGTAGTTGACGATCTGTGTGCTTTTGCTATAGCTTATCTCATGGCAACTGACCATTCTTGCAATTGTTTGCTCGAAAGAGGAATCTTCAGGTGAGTTCTTCCCCATAATCGCATGCCGAACTCTCTTCTTGAATGAATCGTTCCATATGGCATCAACCCTATTTTGATCTACCAGCTTCTTTTCCTCTGCAGAATCGAGCACTTCTCCAACAACAATGAATCTGGGATCGGCCTGTGTGGAGTTGAGACCGGCCTGCTGGCTGCGCGCTATCCACATATCGCGTGCGGCATCTTTAAACTCCTGGATGAAATCCCAGTTCATGATGGTCTTGACGCTATCCATTCGAATGCCGTCTATGCGATAAAAGTTCATCCAATGTGCTAGCTGAACTTTCATATATTGACGAGCAGGGTATACCTTTCCATTGCCCCCATTCACAGGATCGTACCCTTCAGCTTCATAATTATACGTGAAGAGCTGGCCTCCCCAGTTCTGCCTGCTATCTTTCTCTGGATCGACCTCGCCTGGATCCTTTGTCTCTTTGACATGGAAATCCATGAAATCGACATTTTCTAAGGGGCAGTGGCAAGCGAACCCCATGGCCATATCTGCCAGGAAACGTATTCCTTTCCTGTGACAGGTTTTGATCAGGTTAGAGAGGTCAGTAGTTGCAGTAGACCAGCTATTTCCTGAAGGCAGCCCCAGATCAAAATCGGCTGCCAGGTAGTTGCTTGTTCCATATCCCCATTCCCGGTCTACCCAGCTATCAGCAGGTGGCAGAAGCTCAAGTGCATTGATACCCAGCTCTACCAGGTGCGCCCCCACTTCCAGTGCCCTGATCCCGGCAAAGTTGGCCGGCAAAGCATCAGCATCTAACAGAGAGAGTATATCGCAAAATGAACCTACTCCTATCTCTTTGATCCCCCTCTCACCTGTTCGTGACCAGGCGGTGGGCAGTTCATAGATGACAACTTGATCATTGATGGGAAGATTGGGTAGAGTGGATGTATCGTTGCCCCATTCCGGGATCTCACCGCCAGCATCACAAGCAACAAGCTTGTTGCCCATGACCATCACAACTGATGCAGGATCTCTATCCTCCTCACCATATGTGTTGCTTAGACGTGGTGCCATCAGCCGCCAATCAACAGTCCATGCAGTTGGGTCTGTGCACAGGATATTCTGATTAGTCTTGTATGGACTGCTATCATGCACCTCGAAGAAGTAGTGATAAACCTGGCCGTCCTGCAGGACATCTGGCAAGAGAGGCCCCAGGTTTACGACCCAAATATCTGGATGCTCTGGATGTTGCGAGAATTCGTGGACAGAGATTGATGTTAATCTGCTTGGGTTTCCCAGCTCGAACTTGCCTATTACAAGCTTCGGTATGATCGTGGTATTAGGCCGCCATAATACAAAGTTGTTCTCCTTCAGGCGCAGAAGGTCAGGGATTATATTAATATCGATCACCTCTTCAATAAATCTCCTGAACCCAAAAAAAAATGGATTCAGAAAGCTCTTACATTCAGAACTCACCAGGCCAGCTTGCTCGTCTTTGCGGAGCCTTAAATGCGTCTCTATGCATATCTCTCAGGTTTTCGGACCTAATTCGAGTTCTGTGTCATTTCAGATTAGGGCCCTTGCCGTTGGAGACTGCTAATGCAAAGTCCTGGCGAGGAGCATTTCTCAGATCAGGAGCAGTAAACAGCATGGCATTTGGCGAGCCTTCTACTACCGAGACGCCGCGTATGCGGATTTTATATGTTCCAGCTTGCAGTGGCGGATTTATGACCACCTGCTGTGCATTATTGCTGACTATGGGATAGGGAGAAATATCGCCGTTTATTACCGTATCATCTGGCATGACAACCTGCAGATATAATTTATTCATGAGGGTGCTTCCGGGGGCATCAGTCCAGACCAAGGTAGCCTTAAGAGGACGCATGGAATCCTCAGGGGTCATTTCGAAGACATTCATCTGTCCGCTCTCTGTCGCCTGCTCTGGTTCATCTATGAAATGAATATGATGCAGTACGCCAGAAGCAGCACCTGGTGTTATGGATTCTTCGACATTGACCCTGCCAAAGCCACTTACAGGGTTGTGGCCTTTTTTTGGTATCTCCTCATCGAACTGTCCGGATATAGGTGTGGCTCCATTGATTATGAAGGCCTTGATCAATGCAGCCGAGGGTTTGACGCCTGGCTGGAAATGGCCTCGCTGCTCTATGAGATGCTGACGGATCAATGCTGCAGCGCCTGCTACCAATGGCGTGCTCATGCTGGTGCCTCCACTCCAGCAATACTTGCCATGAAGAGCGTTATCTTCGGGCAGGTCGCCCCAAAGAGGATGTTCCTGGTTCTCTGGATTAAATGCCAGCGAGCGTACAGATAAGATATTGGTTCCAGGAGCCACAACATCTGGTTTTATGCGAATATCTTTAGTAGGGCCTCGCGATGAGAAAGCTGCCATGCCTTCAGGATTGTCAGATATATGTCCTGTCTTCTCAAGCCTGGGCCATGCAGGTACTCCAGCCCTAACCATCCATTCAGTCCATTTTTTATTTATGCCAGGCGCAGGTTTAGAGCCAGGAGGGCGACTATTCTCGCACGCGCCTACTGTGAGGCAGTTCTTGGCAGTGCCCGGAGACCCAACAGAGCCTTCATCTATGATCCCATCGCCGTTTCTATCCACGCCATCATTTCCTGCCGAGAACAGGATCAACATATCTGGGTGATTCCACATGAAATCATCCACTGAATAAGACTCATCAGTGTAGTAGCCAGAGGCAGCCGAACCCCAGGAGTTGGTGTGGATGCGTGCACCTGCCGCATAGGCAAAAGTAAAGAGGTCACGAAGATCCTCGGGAAGACCCCTGAGTCCCAATGAAGATGGCGGCCATTTTCCATCTGCTGTTTGGAACGGCTGGAGCCCGACTTCAGCCAGCTCCATCTCAGTCTTCCAGTTAACCCTTTGCTCTACAGCCTGGAAGAATAGCTGGGCTTCGGGCGCCAATCCCTGAGGTACCCATTCCGACCCACAGGACCTGGCCTCTGAACCATTGCCCAGCACAGATCCGGTGACATGTGTGCCATGGGCCGAATTAGTATCAGCCGGACCATCATCAAAGGGAGAGACATCATTTGTGTAAGGACGTAAGGAAGGAGACAGAGGCATGCTCATGATATTGATCACGCGCCCGCGTATATCTGGGTGCAGCGTAGCCATGTTGCCTGTATCCAGCCCTGAATCAGCTATCCCCACAATCTGGCCGGTGCCCCGCAAAGCTATGTCTCCAAATGTGCTATCTTCAGGAACGCCCATCACTTCAGCAGCCCTGTCGTTGTGAAACTCGGGAAAGCTATGGGGGATGATTGACTGGACCCCCTGCTCCCTGGCCAGATCTGGAATGAGGCTTGAAGGAGCCACAGCCACTACAGTCTCGGGTTTTTCGACTAAGACCGAGCCGCCTGCAGTGCGGATCTTGGAGGCGATGGCAGCAGTGCTCTCCCTGGGAAATACTCTAATCTCTATCTGCTTTTGGAGAATTTGGGCTTCATCCGATGGGGCGATGCTGGCTAAATTCTCTGCAAAAAGCGACCGGCTTATGCTGGGGAAGATATCTGAGGAGATCTTCATGGCAGGACGGTAAGGTGTGATTCCCTCTACCCATGGCTCTTTCATCAGCTTTTCTGCAGCCGATGGCAGCATCCCAGCTAATAAGGTAAATCCTGGCAGGTTTCCGTATATTTCAGCCCCTGCTGATCGCAATGAATCCAGCCATGCTGCAGAGGCCGGACCCTCCAGACGCACCAGGTAATAAGCCGTACGGTTGGGATCTAAATCAATAGGAGCAATCTCATTTGCCTCCATTGCTCTGGTAAAGGCAAAAGAATTGCCAGATACCCGAACAGGCGGCTCCTGCAGCTCATCGGCTTCAATGCCAGATCGCTTCAAAGCGCCATATTGCTCATTCGTACAGCGGACTAACAATGAATCCGGATATTCGCCGATTATTTCGCATCCCTGACCGCGTACGGTCTGT
>DATMZB010000149.1:0-6471 GCA_035560655.1 Methanotrichaceae archaeon
ACACTGGATACTGATGAGGATGCCTGCCTGGGCTGCGGAAACTGCGTCATCGCCTGCCCCGTGAATGCACTCTCAGATCCTTACCTGGCAGCGGGCCACCTAAACGAGCTTGACAAAAAGCCGCTGCTTGAGGTATCCAACGGCACTGTGAAGGTTGTAAACCAGGAGGTCTGCGGCTCATGTGCCACATGCAGCATGATCTGCCCCGTTGAGGCCATCTGGCTTGAGAGAAGGGAGGTGGTATGATGCCTGCAATGATCATAAGAAATGGTCGGGTCTTTGATCCCTTAAACGAGATCGACGGGGAGATCAAGGACATATTCATAAAGGATGGAAAGGTCGTCCCGGATCTCGCCCCTGCCGATATGCGAGACGCCCAGGTCATAGATGCATCAGGAAAGACTGTGATGCCTGGTGGCGTGGACTCACACTCGCACGTTGCCGGAGCCAAGGTGAACGCCGGCAGGATGATGCGCCCTGAGGACCACTACAAGTCGTTCAGGCATAAGACCGCCATCACCCACAGCGGAAGCGGGTACACTGTGCCTTCCGTGTACAAGCAGGGCTACGACTATGCCGCCATGGGCTATACAACGGTCTTTGAGGCCGCCATGCCGCCTCTTGAGGCCAGGCATACCCACGAGGAGATGAGGGCGACCCCCATACTGGACATGGGCGCCTACCTGGTCCTGGGCAACAACTGGTTCATAATGCGCTACCTGAGGGATGGCGACATAGAGAAGGCCGCAGCCTACGCAGCCTGGATGATGAGGACGCACAAGGCCTACGGCATAAAGTGCGTCAACCCTGCAGGAGTTGAGAACTGGGGCTGGGCCAAGAATGTTCATGCCCTGGACGAACCAAACATCCACTTCGAGATCACTCCCAGGGAGGTGATCCGCGGCCTGGCTGAGGTAAACGAGCTCCTGGGAATGCCGATGTCTCTTCACCTCCATACAAACAATCTTGGCCATCCTGGAAACTGGGAGATCACCCGGGAGTCGCTGGCCATACCTTCCGGCATAAAGACCAGCCAGAAGACAGATGTGGAGTGGGCGCAGACTAAGATGAGCTCCAGGAGAAGACAGTCCGTTTACCTGGCACATGCTCAGTTCAGCGCCTTTGGAGGCACATCCTGGAGGGACTTCTGCTCTGGAGCAAAAGAGCTGGCCGATTACGTCAACCAGTCGGACCATGTGGTGATAGATAACGGCGCAGTACCCTTCGGCCCTGCAACTGCCATGACCGGAGACGGACCTGCCATCCACGACCTCTACATGCTCTCCGGCCAGAAGTGGGCCAACACTGATGTGGAGATGGAGTGCGGCTCAGGGGTGATACCACTCATGTACCTCAAGAGCAGCCCCATAAGCAGCATCCAGTGGGCAATGGGCCTTGAGCTCCTTCTCCTTGTAAATGATCCCTGGAAGACCATAATGACCACCGACCACCCAAATGGCGGGATATTCACCCAGTACCCGCAGGTGATCACATGGCTCATGTCCAAGAAGGCCAGGGACGATACGGCCAGGGAATGTCACAAATGGGCCTATGAGCGGTCGAGCCTTGGAGGCGTGGACAGGGAGATGGGTCTGTACGAGATAGCCGTCCTCACCAGGGCCAACTCTGCAAGGACCATAGGCATGTCCAGCAGGAAAGGGCACCTCGGCGCTGGAGCCGACGGAGATGTGACCATCTACGACCTGAACCCGGACAGCCTGAACGTCAACGATCCTGCATCACTGGTCAGGGCATTTGCCAGGCCTGAGTTCACAATAAAAGATGGCCAGGTGATAGCGAGAAGAGGCGAGGTCCTCTCAGTTCCTGAAGGCAGAAGGTTCTACTGCCAGCCCCATATCGACCAGGACCTGGAGCTGGAGATGCTCAGAGATGTCAAAGAATGGTTCAAGTACTACACAGTGGGCTTTGCCAACTACCCGGTGCCTGACAAGTATCTGAAGAACCCGGTGCCAATCGTGGTCAACAGGCCCATTGAGGTCACGGCCCGGAGGTGATTTGATGGGAAGCATAATGCTGAAACCCAAGGGCCCCGTGGGGATAATGGTTGAGGCCGAGGTCATAAGCCCTGCTGCCTTTGCAGGCAGGTCCAGGGAAGAGATAGAGCAGCTTTTGGTATGGCAGGGTCCTGTCCAGATGCCTATCTCTGAGTTCTTTGAGGTTATTGTTGAGGCAGGCGGAAACGGCACTCCTGAGGATACATCCATCATAATAGATGGCGACGTGGACCGCGTCAAGCACATAGGCCACGGCATGAAGGCAGGACGGATAGAGATCAACGGCTCTGCAGGCATGCATATCGGCTCAGAGATGGCAGGAGGAACCATCCTTGTCAGGGGCAATGCCGGCTCATGGGCTGGGATGGAGATGAAGGGCGGCCTCCTGCAGATCCAGGGAGATGCTGGCGATCACGTCGGGTGCGTATACCGCGGATCGTGGCGCGGCATGTCTGGAGGCAAGATCCTGATAGAGGGCGACGCAAGAAGCCAGCTTGGCGGCGGGATGACAGGCGGAGAGATCCAGGTTGGAAAAGATGTTGAAAACTTCTGCGGCATACGCCAGAGCGGCGGCCTGATCATTGTGAAGGGCAACGCCGTCAGGGGAGTTGGGGCTGAGATGACAGGCGGCACTATTGCAGTCTGCGGCAGGATAAAGCAGCTCTCCCCGGGGTTTGTTGAGGCTGGATCTGAGGATAATCCCAAGCTTGGCGAGAATCCCCTGGCAGGAAAGTTCACCAGGCTTTCTGGAGACTATGCCATAAGCAAGAATCCAAAGGGAGTCCTCTATGCAGGGCAGGGATGGTAAGAGATGCAGGCAGTGCTCAATGTCTTTATGCCTACGTGGGGTTATGAGAAGATGATGCGGGAGTTTTTGCTCAATAGTGGGAGCACAATAGATGAAGGAAGGCTTGCCAAAGGCGGAGGCAAGCTTACCGGGGATTACACTGACGAATGTGCAGTCTGCGATATGAACTTACGCGACTATCAGTCTATGGGCTCTCCTGAGAGGGTGAGGATTGTGAGCAAAGATGGCAGGTACAGCGTGGCAGTCTGTGCAGTTCCAAAAGACTCTGTAATGCCGGGCCATGTCTTCATGCCAAGGGCCATCTGGGCAAATGTGGTAGTGGACCCTGAGACATTCTCCACAGGCTCTCCGCTTTACAAGGGAAGCCCGGTGATGATTGAGCCCACTGAAGACGAGGTCCTGAGCGCAGAAGAGCTGGTCAAAAAGATGTACCTCAGAGGCAGAAAATGACCTTCAAGAACATCATCTGTCCTGTATGCGGAGCGTCTTGCGATGACATCCAGGTGGACCTCGGGCCAGAAGGCCTGACCACCAGGAACGCCTGCAAGATGGGCAATGCCAAGTTCCAGGAGGTTGCAAGCCCTCACAGGATAAGGGAGCCTATGGTTAAGGATGGGGAAAATTTGAGGAAGGCTACATGGGAAGAGGCCGTCTCAAAGGCTGCGTCCATTCTGGCAGGATCTAAGCGTCCCCTGATATTCATGGGCAGCGAGACCTCCTGCGAGGCCATGGAGGTCGGGCTCCACCTGGGCGAGTACCTGGGCGGAGTTGTAGACTCAAACTCCACTGTATGTCACGGTCCCACAGCCATGGGCATCCAGGAGGCAGGACGCGTGGGCGCAACAGCGGGCCAGAGCAAGATCAGGTCTGACCTGGCAGTGTACTGGGGCTCAAACCCTCTTGAGTCCATGCCAAGGCATATGTCAAGGTATGCGGTCTACCCCAGGGGCTACTGGACACGGCGGGGCCGGTTCGACAGGACAATAATTGTCGTGGACCCGAGAAAGTCGATCACTGCAGAGAACGCAGACCTCCACATCCAGCTGAAGCCCAACACTGATTACGAGCTTCTCTCAGCGCTCCTGACGCTGCTCCATGGAAAGAGGCCCCATCACTCAGTAGAGGAGGTCACGGGCGTGACCATACCCCAGATGGAAGAGATGCTCGAGATGATGAAAGGCTGCAACTTCGGTGCCATCTACGTCGGGCTTGGCATAGCATCATCCTTTGGCAAGCACAGGAACGCAGAGCTTGCCTTCAACCTGGTAAAGGAGCTCAACAGCCACACCAAGTTCGTGATAGGCGCCCTGAGGGGCCACTGCAATGTGGCGGGGTTCAACCAGATCGCCTCTTACATGTACGGCTACCCCTTCGGGCTCGACTTCTCTCGTGGATATCCCAGGTACAACCCCGGGGAGTTCACTGCAGTGGACCTGCTCAGAGAGAAAGATGTGGATGCGGCTCTGATACTGTCAGCAGACCTGGTATCCCATTTCCCCGCGGCATGCGCCGAGTACCTGGCCGAGATTCCTGTGGCCTGCATAGACATAGCGCCCTGCCCGACCACAATGGTCTCTGACGTGGTGCTGCCGGGCGTCATAGATGCCATGGAGTGCGATGGGACGTTCTACAGGCTCGATGATGTGCCTATCTACTTCCAGCCGTTCACGGGCTCGCCATTCGAGTTCACTCAGAGCAATGAAGACACAATGAAGCAGATCTTTGAGGCTGTAAAGAGGCTGAAAGGATAATAGCAGAAGCAATCGCCTCTGGATGAGAGATTGCCTGCAAGCTTGAGCCTGTCATGCCCTTTATTTTTTTGCTGGCTCAATGCTTCAGGCTCTTTTTTCTCATTCACTGCCAGAGAAGAGCTGTATTCTATCATGATCTACAGCATTAAAAAATAGTTGGAGGTATCCGAGTCCCTAACTGCTTAGCTCAGTCGAGTTCTCTGATATCTGCCATACCCAGTCAACTGCGGCTGTGCTCTGTCCTGCATTGCGAGATATGTCCTTGAAGTGGACTGCTATGATCGCCAGCTCCGGGTTTGCTCCTCCCCACATTCTATAGAGATAGGTGCAGTCCTCAACAGAGCCCACGCCGGCATAGACCAGATCGGAATCGACTACATTTCCGCCTTTTTGAAGCTCGACGTAGACCTTATTTCCCTCAGCATCTATGGCCTTTACTACAAGCTCGTACCCTTCATTGAGCTTAATGGAATTATTTGTCACATCCTGGCCCACAGAGATATTGGCATCCGGATAATTGATGAGTATGGACCTCGCCTGGTTCCAGCTCAGAAGATATGGGTCTCTTGATGCTCTATAGAGGTATCCGCCCTCGACATATCCTGCGAAATATTCCTTGTCCTGAATATCGAGTGTCAAGAATCCACCAAGGCCTCTTATCATGAAATCGTTCATCTCTGGCACCAGAATGTCCGCATCGTTATCCGTGGGCATATCTGAGATCTGCCACACGCTGTCGATGGCTGCAATGGCACGATCCCCACTCTTTAGAGCCTTCAGGAAATGCATGGCGATTATCGTGGTGTTTCCCATCTTGTCGAGGTTTTTGACATATCTGTATGTGCGGTTATTGTCATCTGTACCAATGCCGGCATCTATAGTCTGGCAATCCACGACTTTGCCATCCTTGGCCAGTTCCAGTGTGACATTATCCCCGCGGGCATCAATTGACTTAATGGATAAGACATAGCCCTCTTCCAATGCCCAGGGAGTTCCTTCCGTAAAGGTCCCCTTATAATTGTCATTTACCAATACCTTGGATATTTGATCTCTTGGGCTGGACACTTGAGCCTGTGGTCTGCTGCTCAGCAGGCTGTCTTCGGCATATGCCACAAAATATTTTTCATCCCCTCTGTCTACAGTCCAGACCTTTCCCCACCCGCTGGGCAGAGAATCCATCACGGCGATCTGAGGTGACGCGACCCCTTGAACTACAGAACATATGGCAATTATCGATATAAGAATATATAGGACTCTGATAGCTATTCCCTCCTTAACTTAGATCCCTTTAGAGCAGGCCATTAATAATCAGGGATTAAAGGGTTGCGGATAGAGCGACGAGCACATCCTGAGGTAGATCTTTAATCTTCTGCAGTAGCCCTGGGAAAAGAGATCTTTTCTGGGAATTTATGACGTATGAGTCCAGACATTCAATAGCTCTTTTAGCGCAGGTTCAGCGATCTGGATGCTCATAATTTTCAGATGGACCTTCCAGATGACAGGTATTTTCTCATCATGCCCCCAAGCTCGTTCAACCTCACAGGCTTGGCCATGAAGTCGTCCATGCCTGCATTAAGGCAGGCATCCCTGCTGCCAGGGCAGATGTAGGCAGTGAAGGCTATGATCCAGGGCTGTTGCCAGTCAGGACACAGGCTTCTGATCTTCCGTGCTGCGGTGAGTCCGTCCATCTCCGGCAGCCTTATGTTCATCAGCACCAGGCTATATGATCGGCTCTTGAAGGCATCCAGCACCTTCTGGCCGCTATCTACTGCATCCGCCTTGTACCCCAGTCGGCCAAGCATCAGCATTGTGACCTTCTGGTTCAAGGGATTATCTTCGGCAAGAAGAATCCGGGTAGAGCTATTACCGTCTGCTAACACTGCGCTAAGCCCCCATG
>DATMZB010000150.1:0-2389 GCA_035560655.1 Methanotrichaceae archaeon
GCTTAGATGGAGCTGATAAAATCATGGATGAGCAGCATTCTTGGATGAATAGACGATCTCAAATATTTTCAAGCATGAGTCTGAGCTCTTCTATCTTGATGGGCTTGGCGAGATAGCCATCCATACCTGCCTCAATACACATCTCTCTGTCGCCCTCCAGAGCATAGGCAGTGATGGCAATTATTTTGGGTCCAAGCGACCAGAGCCGCCTGATGGCCCTTGTGGCCTCCAGCCCGTCCATCTCAGGCATCTGCACGTCCATGAGTATGACATCGTAGTGCTGGCGTTTTAGAGCTTCCAGGACTTCCAGTCCATTGGCCACTGCGTCAGCCCTGTATCCCAGGCGGTAGAGCATAAGCATGGTCATCTTCTGACTGACAAGTGAGTCCTCGGCCAACAGGATGTGAATGGCTCGTCTTGGATGAGGCCTGACGCTTTGCATCTCCTTGACTGCTCTTTGCTCCTCCATCTCTGCAGATCGAGCCAGTATTGTGAAATGAAATATCGACCCCTTGGCAGGGATACTCTCAGCCCAGATCCTGCCATCCATCAATTCAACCAGGCGCCTGCTTATGGCCAGGCCAAGGCCTGTGCCGCCATATCTGCGGGTGTTTGACATATCCACCTGGGAAAATGGCTGGAACAGTTTGTCCAGAGATTCCTGGGGGATTCCTATGCCCGTATCATCAATTGAGAACCGGATCTCATAGAGCCCGTCCTCCAGGTTTCTGGCGACCACTGTTATGGATATCCTGCCGGACTCAGTGAACTTGACTGCATTTCCAATCAGGTTGACCAGAACCTGGCGCAGCCTGTTCACATCGCTAAGTATTGTCACCGGGACTGCCTCGTCTATGGCGCAGGTCAAGCCAAGGCCCTTTTTGGAGGCCTCAGATGCCACCAGCTCTATAGAGGACTTCAGGCATTCATGGAGATCGAGGGGCTGATATTCTCTCCTGGCACCCTCTCTCTCTATCTTTGACAGGTCCAGTATATCGTTTATAACCGCCAGAAGGGCATCTCCACTGGACCTGATGGTCTCCACGCAGTCGCGCTGCTCAGGAGTTAGAGAGTCATCCAGAAGCAGGCTGGTCATGCCTATGACCGCGTTCATAGGTGTCCGAATTTCATGGCTCATGGTTGCCAGGAACTCAGTCTTGGCCTTGGCTGCGGCTTCTGCAGCCTCCTTGGCCTTTAGCAGTGCCTCCTCGGATTTCTTGCGATCAGTGATATCTCTTATGGACTCAATTGCTCCAACTATCTTTCCGCTGCAGTCGTATAGGATTGCAGCCTTGCCCCACATGAATGCTTTGCCATCATTAAGACAAGGAACATATGCCTCTCCAACCAGCATGCCATCTCTCCTCTCAAGATTGGCATAATCTCTCTCAATAACAGAATCTGGCCTCAGCACCAGGTCTATCAGTATAGGCCTCCTCTCCCCAAAGAATGGAATGGCATATTCATAATCGCCCTTTCCCAGTATGTCCCTGGCCTTAATCCCGGTCAGGGCTTCTATTGCATGGTTCCAGGCTATGACCCTGCCCTCGTTATCTATTACGAATGTGGCATCGGGCAGGAAATCGATTGTGTCTATCAGGCGCCTCTCGGACTCCCTGAGCGCCTCCTCAGCCTCCAATCTTTCAGAGACCTCCTTTTGCAGGTTCTGGTTGACTCTTGTAAGCTGGGCCGTCCTCTCCTGCACCTTCCTCTCAAGGTTGGCGCGGGACTCGCGAAGGGCCTTCTCGCTCTTCTTCAAAGCAGCCTCAGCCTGGCTTTGCCTGGTTATATCGCGCAGAAGCCATAGCATTCCAACCAGATTGCCATTGGCGAATATGGGGCTTCCAGATACTGATGCCAGGAACTTGGGCTCCTCATGAAATCCCATTGGCATCTCAAAGGCTGGAATCTGCTCGCCCTTCTTTAGGCGGTCCATCTGAGCGCTGAGTGCTTTCAAATCACTCTCATCCAGGAAGATGCTCATGGGCTTGCAGAGCAGGAAATGTCGATCTACACCCAGAAGTGATGAGGCGGCTCCATTCGCCTCCTTGATAATTCCATACAGATCTGTAACCAGGTATCCGTCAGGCGCAAACTCCAGGAGATCCAGGTGGCGTTTATCCTCGCCGTCCAGGTCCGCTGCAGGCCCAAATTGACCTTCGCGCTGCCCAGGCATCTCCTGGCGGGCCTGAAGCTCCTCAAGACTTGCCCGAAGATCGCTGAGCAACCTTGACAGCAATTGAATCTTGGAGCTGGGGTCATATGAGGTGCACTGCTTCAGCTCCTCGATCTCTCTGTGCAGCATCTCTATCTTGTCCTTGAGGACTATCTCGCCCACGTCATCGCCCCGGCCCGGCAATTGACTCACTCTCTGGTGTTGACTGATGAT
>DATMZB010000151.1:0-4010 GCA_035560655.1 Methanotrichaceae archaeon
GATATATCGTGGAATTGGGGAAAAATAGCCAACTCCATATTTTATGCGTAAATCAAACCTATTCTGTTTTGGTTAGTGCAATAAGATCGAGTCTATTTTCATTCGTAGCTACCCCTTATCCAGTAGAACCCGCGACAACCGTTGAGAGATTTTTCGGATGGATAATTGTATCCTGCTTCTTAGTGGTCCTTGCTAAGCGAATCATTAAATAGCGTTTTCCTTTTTAGTCTCTTATTGCGATTGCTAATATTGTTTTCCGCGCTTGAATATTACTGTCAGCGAAAAAACTTTAGGTATTTGAGGGAAAACGGAATGCTTCTCGAGAGAGGTCTTATTGAAGGACTCATGTCTAGACTATCGATTGTACTATTTTGCCTGATCATTCTAGTGGACATCATAAATGCTGCTGATCCATGGAATCGAACTAGAATAGACCCCATATTCACTCAGGATTTCTTCTGGAAGCCTGGCGAAGTGCAGAAGCAGTCTGCCACTCCGGCGCAACCATCATCCCAGATCCCTGCCGGGACATCTGAGGCCTGGTATTACTCCCTACGGTCCCGGTGCCGAACTCTAGGATCTTGCCTATCTCGGAGAAGGTCATAGGCTCATTGCCCCCATAGTAGAGCGTGACATCCAGGCGCTAAGTCGAGCCTCTTGCTTACGGGCTTTGGGCTTATGCGCAAGTCTATCTATCCAAGCCGATCCAAAACATTACTTCTAGGCGCTGACCTTTGCCATCCCGTCGCACCAGCCGCAGTATCTCCAGTCCTTGATGTCAGTATCGATGATTGAGTTTGAGAAGTGCATGACACACCCCTTGTCAGGGCAGTGAGCCAGCCCAAAGACGTGGCCCAGCTCGTGCATTGCCTCCTTCAGGGCCCTGACCTTGAGCAGGTCCTCATCGCTCTCCTGGCCGTAATACTCAGGGTTTAGCCTCTTCAGAGATATCAGGGCCTTGTTGCCCGATGCTATGCCGAATATGTAGTTCAGGCCGTCGGCATAGATGTCCACCCCGGTTATCCCGAGTACTGGTTGGTCCATGTCAGGGATGGCTGAGAGCAGGGCCGATCCTGAATACTGCTTTCTGGCCGGGTCGCAGGCGCTGGCAGGGACGCCTATGGGCTCATTCTGCTCGACGCCGCATAGGGCCGAGATCCTCCTGTTTAGAAAATCCAGGACATCCTGGTCGATTTGACCTATTGGCTGAAGATAAATAGTCATAGATCATATTAGAAGAGCCCTGAAACCATATAAAATCTTTGAAAATTTTCTTCCGAATGAGTTGAGGAAGAGGCGTCAGTTGAGACACACAGCTCAGGATCTGAGCAGGCTCACTATCTGGCCGTCGAGCACATCCGCCTCCCTGCTCAGGCCGGCGTCCTGTGACGCCTTGAGCCTTGAGAGGTCGCGGCGAAGAGGCCCCAGTCGAAGCTCTGCCTTCTCTTTTGGCAGGTGCGCTGCCTCGGACTCGGCCTCGTCAACGAGCCGCCTTACCCAGTCAAGCTTCTTCCAGTCCTTTCCCTGCTCCCTCAGGGCAGACTTCAGATCTGCCAGGGCCAAAGCAACCTTCCTGCCTCGTTCAGTGAGTGCCAGATACCTGACCCTGCCCTGAGGATGAGCGGTTATCAGCCCGTGCTCTTCGAGCTGGGAGAGGATGCTTATGGTGTGAGGAAAAGTTGAGTCGATCCGCTTGGCGACCAGTGCCGCGTAAGCCGGATCGAGCTCCTGTATGGCCAGCAAGGCCAGAGTAGGCTTCTCCCTGAGGAGAAGGCGCTCTAACCCATCACTCATGCTGTAGAGATGTTTGACTGCTCAGGCGCGGCCAGCTGCAGCGTCTGGGCGCTGTAGGCCGCAGCGGGCAGGACCACGTGTATGGGCTGGTTGAAGTCCTTGAAGTTCATCACTGACTGCAGGTTTACCTTCATCTGGAAGTCGCCTGCCGCAGGTGATAAGCCCATGGTCTCAGGGGTTATGGTGAAGACCAGCCTGATGTCGTTCTTGGTCAGGAGGTGGGTGTCCTTGGTAATCCAGGCGGTCCACTCCTCAGTGCCGTTCTGGTACAGCTCTGTCAGGTTTATGTAGGCCAGAGGCAGAGACGAGCCCATCTGCTGTGAGAGGATGGCTGCATAGACGTTGATGTCCGGAACGACAGTGACCTTGTAGCAGTCCAGGCCGTTTACAGTCTCAGATCCTGCCACAGTTATCGTTGAGGCGTTGAGGAGCTCCGACTGCTGGGCGACCATGTTCTGCTGTTGCCAGAGAAGGTCAGACTCGGGAACCTGGAGCCGGGTCCAGTTGTTGCCCACCATGGAGTAGATGGTATCGTTTATGAAGTAGGTCTGAGTCTCGACAGGAGTGACGTTATTGGCGCTGTCTGAGATCACATTCATGGTTGATGTCACGCTCATGACCCTGCCTGTGAGGTTTACGGACCCCTGTCCGGAGGCAGTGATCGCCACATTGGTGGTGTTGGCGGTGCTTGCAGAGCGGTTGGTTATGACTATGTTCTGTGTCGACTCCAGGTCGAAGTTGTAGGATTTGAGTTTCATCGCAGATTCTATCGCCATAGTTTTAAGCTCGGTGGCGTTGGGGGCAGACTCGCCCGGGCCGTTCCCAATGCATCCTGAGAAGGCCACAACCACCAGTGCTAAAGCCAGCAGTATTAACTTCTTCATCATATCACCAGATCGGTTATGAAATTGAATATCGGATTATTCAGGTGTTTTCTTATTAAAGACAAGGTACATCATCCTTTGGTTCTGGGCGAGCCGTGCCCGGCCGGGTCGCAGGCTCGCTTTCACCTTAAAGCCAGTCCGACCAGATAGAGAGGGCTGTGCCACTCTATCTGGCAGATACGAACTTCTCGCCAGTTATCATCTCATAGAGCTTGATATAGATCTCGCTTGTCTTGTCTATGACGTCCTTTGGAAGGCCTGGAATATCGGGCTCGGGTCCGCCTGCAGCCCGTGCGCCATAGAGCCTGTCCTTGTACCCGGTAGTCCTGTAGTACTGGCGCACATACTCCTTGCTTAAGTCCACGAACTCGCCTTTCTCGTAGCTGGCCTTGTCCCAGAACCTATCCTCATCAGCTGTGCCGTAGACGTCCACGACCATGATCTTTCTGTCATCATCAAAGGCCAGTTCCTTCTTGCCGTCGACATGTACCAGGCCGCGGCGCTCCACGTTCTGCTTTATGTCCTCGTCGATCTTCAGGACCAGGTCCCTCAGATCGTCGTACTCGGCAGGTGTCAGACGGGCCAGCTCAAGTGCGCTCTTCTTATCCAGGAGGCGGTCTGTCTTCTCAAGCTTGGTTGAGACCTCCACAAAGGGCTCGGGCAGCTCCTCGCCATATGCCACCTGGTGACCCTTAGAGAATCCCAGAGACTCAGGGCTTATTTTGCCCTCATTAATCCTGTCGTGAAGCGATCCAGCCACATACCACCTGCATATGACCTCTAGAGGTATCAGATAGCTGCGCGACTGGCGGGTGATCTTCTCAGGGCTGAGTATTGCCACCTTCTTTACAAGCATGCCTTGAGGTGGAAGGTACTTGATGAGGTGGTTTCTTATGCCCATCTTTTTGGCTCTCTCAAACCAGTAGACGCCCTCTCTGCAGAGCGTTTCGCCTTTGTATGGTATGAGGCTTGGGATCACCTTGTCAAAGACAGAGATGTTGTCTGTAAACTGAAACTCCAGCTCGGTGCCCAGATCGTAGGCAGCCTTGACCTTGCCTTTCATCAAAAGCTTGCGATCCATCATTGCCATAGATCCAGGCAAGATGATAATCCTTTCTCCAGGAATCTTCACTGATCCTTGAGCATTTGGGCTGCGCAATATGCACTTGGCGGATCTCAATGGCTTGATTTCATGACGCAGGTTCATGCCTGTGCAGATTGTTTCTGTTTTGGCGCTATGGGAACACGATAACTATCCGCAGAATAAAGAGCGCTGAAATATGAAGCATTGAATAAGGAAATGCTCGCGCTATTTTCCGGCCACTATTATAC
>DATMZB010000152.1:0-3798 GCA_035560655.1 Methanotrichaceae archaeon
ATCGTATATATTTCTGAATAAACTCACAAGCATTGCCTTCTGTCGTATATATCCCGGGATTAGCTCGCAAACATTGCCTTTTGTCGCAAATATTCTTGGATAAAACTGCAAGCATTGCTCCAATAGTAAGGCTTATGTCTGGCAATGCGCCAGCATCGAGATTACATACAGCTTAATTGCAGATTTTGAATAAAAGTTCAGTGAAATATCATTCGAGGATGATCATCTCGAAGTCCACTCCAATACAGTCCCTGCAGAACTCTAAGAACTCTTTCGAGTTATCAGACATCTCTTCATTGAGCGAGGGAGAGATGTAGAAGACTATCCGGGCTTTTTCAGGATTTACCTTTCTCGTCTCAGCCAGCATTTCTTTGAATAGGCGCACCAGGATCTTGAAATTTACTCTTTTTAAGAGGCGGATGCTGCCGGTTCCCGTCCCGTCTACTAAAGCCCGGTAATATTCCGATTCCCTATAATAGTCCGGTAACTCAGCCATGCCTTCAACATCCACTTATCTGAGGAGATGTGATGCCGAGTCCTTATATCTTTGAAAGTACCGGCAAATTTTACTCGCACGGGCGGAGGGGGCGAAGTGATAAGGCTCTGCAGGTCTGAGAGCAGTCATGGCCAGGAAAAAGACTGACTTCATCATTGGACTGGCAATGAGCATCAGGAGTTGTGAGTTAATCTCAGAAATGGTCTTCCCTCAAAATTCCCATAATTAACTGTACCATTTGCGATAATGCTGCCAATGTTGCCGCTAAGAAGAGGTTAATAATGCTTTACATAACAGGGTGTGTCGGTGAACTGAAGATGAGGGATAGCCTTTGCCGCATGGATTTAATCCTAAACCCTGGAGGTGATGGCAGAGCAGGTGTCGATGTGATCTATTGATATGTCTCATAAATCATGCTCTTTCGAGGCATTGTGCTATGAACCATTCTGTGGTGGGCGTGGGAAGATCTGGGTCAGATCGCCTTGCCTCAATGAGCATCAGAAGGCGATGCCTGAATAATGCCCTGTAATATCAGAATATTTGAGTAGAGGAATTGGAAATTGAGAAAAGCGTTACTGTTATTGATTTTCTTGATCCTCATGTCAGCCCAGATCCCAGCAGCGCTTGGATGGGACTTGAATATATTTCCTAATATATTTTGCAACTCCGACAAATTGCCTGAGATTCCTGAGTTCAGGCTGGGGTTCGTGCCAACGGTTCATTCTGTAGATCCTGTGGTTTTAAGCAAGCTTTATGGTCCTAACTTTGAAAAATCCAAGCTAGAGCTTGTAGAGTTCAGCTCATGGCAGGATCTGATCGATGCCCTTGGATCCGGCAGCGTTCAAGGCGCCTCAATTCCAGCCGCCCTCGATTTCGAGGCTGCAGAGAATGGGCTGCCAATAAAGATCATCTCCAAGAGCCACAGACACGGCAATGCCCTGATAGTGGCCAATGATGTATCCTCCCTTGCAGCCCTCAAAGGCCAGAAGATCGCAGTACCGGAGCTAGTATCTACGCACACAGTCTTTCTCTACAGGGCTTTGGGAAACGATACGAGCCTTGGCGGCATCCAGCTTGTGGAGATGGCGCCTGATAAGATGGGGGCGGCGTTGGCCAGGGGCGAGATCAAGGGCTATATCGCAGATCAGTATATCGGGGCAGAGGATGTCCTGGCAGGCAGGGGAAGACTGCTTTACCGCTCTCAGGATATCTGGAAGAATGAGACGTGCTGTGTCCTTGCCCTGAGATCCGATTTCATTGATAAGTATCCAGGTGCAGTCCAGGAGCTGACAAACGGCTATGTAGGGTCCGGGTTTTTCATAGACAAGAACCATAATATGACTGTGCCCACCTGCGGCGACCAGATCAAGATGGACAAGAAGACCATGGACGAATGCTTTAAATGGGGCGTCTCTTACGCCAGCTTGAGGCCTGTGAGGGAGGATCTGGGGTACTTATATGACTCTCTTGTGCGCCTCAAGCACCTGAAGAGCACACTGGATATAAACAGCACATTGGATGATTCCTTCATCTCTCTGACCTATAAGAACAGTGAACTGCTTGCACCTTGCGGATAAACGCGATGATGATTGTGGCATGAGATGGCTCTGATTTGCAGGGGATCTGTTCAGAGATCCTGCAAGGATTGCCTCTATGCCAGCATTTATTCAACATCAGGCAGTAGGTGGTATTGGTGAACTACATATGAGGGATCTACTTTGCCAGCCCTGAATTTGCGCCGCCTGACTCCAATATAGACCGACCTCTGCCATCAGCCAGACCACAGTTTGCCAGGTTTGTTTCAGATGCATCGGTGCCGGGGAGAGGGGGCTATGAAAGCAGTTGAGGGCAGGATATTCCGGGCCGGGGCGTCTGATCCAGACATAAGCCCCATAAGGAGGTGGTGGCCGGTCTGATGGAAATCACTCTGCAATCACCTCAATCCTGAAAGCTGCAGAGGAAAGGTGAGGCCTGAGCGGAAGGCTTGGACCTCCTTCTCCTTGATGATGTGAATTGCCTGGGGCCTGGGATGGCTTCGATGGTCGCATGCTTCAATGGCCGCATGCAAAACGATTTCAATCCTATTCGACCCAGATCTTGGCCTATGATCTTGAGCTTACGATCTTTGGCCTTTTGCCTGGAGATACCATGACAATCAATTGGATAGAACTATACCATACCTGGAGATCCGCACCAGACGCACAGCCTTATTTCCACTCCTGTGCTGAACAGGAGATGAGTATGCAAGGGACCTATGAGGAGATCGCATTAGGGCTATGCATGGTAAACTGGCTCAGAGCATAGAGCCGTATGCGTTAGCCGGCTTGCTCTTCAAACAGGTCCATCAAATGCTTTTCCAGGTCATCTCTCAGCCTGGAGGTGACCAATGTTTTTAAAATTTAGAATAAATTTAGGGGCTCTGCTTATCTAGATGGCATGATTCTCTCGATCTGCGTCATTTACCAGCTCATTATCGTGATTGCTTCCATCCTCCTTTGCTTCCCTAGGCGGCATCTTTCCAATCGTTACCCAGTAGCTCTCTATGGCAGCATGCAGGGCATCAGCCCCGAGGTTGGAGCAATGCATCTTCTGTGGTGGCAGACCATCCAGCTCCTCAGCCACGTCCTTCCTGGTTATCTTCATGGCCTCCTCCAGGGTCTTGCCCTTGGCCATCTCGGTCACCTTGCTGCTGACGGCTATTGCAGATCCGCAGCCAAAAGTCCTAAACTTTATGTCATCTATCCTGTCGTCCTTGACCTTGATGAATATCTCCATTAAGTCCCCGCACACTGGGTTTCCGACTTTCCCATACCCATCCGGGTCCTCTATGACGCCCACGTTCCTGGGGTTCATGAAGTGCTCCATCACTGCCTTGCTGTAGCCCGCCTGTGCCATGAGAATTACCTGCTCTATCATCTTGATCGGCGCTATTTTTCGTTGTGATCTGCCATACCTGCGATATATAGGGTAAAAATCTGGATTAAAAAAGCGAGTAGAGAGATCTCAAGATAAGATCTCTACTTGTTCATGCAAAAAGAAGTGTCCTTCATGCCCATATCTGATGCAATCGAGCAGCTCTGGCATAAGCAATCCATCTTAGAGGACATGCATTCCATCTTGGAGGGCATGCAATCGGTCTTGGAGGACATGCAGTCTGTCTTAGAGGACATACAATCCATCTTAGGGGACATGCAATCCATCTTAGGGGACATGCAATCCATCATAGCGGGCTTGCAGGAGATCTTTCCCCCCATTCCGCAGAAGAGGCCGTCCTGAGAGTTCGTGGAACAGCTGGTGTATGT